>JADGCV010000072.1 GCA_015228815.1 Magnetococcales bacterium
ATTGATTTACGAATTGGTGTAATATTCGTCGGAAAAGTGCCAACTGGAAAGAACGAGGGATCAGGAAGTCTGAAATTATTAGAAGAAAAAAGGTAACTGCCCAGGTACCCTCTGGGTTCAATTATTGAAAGAAAAAAGGGGTCTGAACGGTTACAACTGGGCAGTCCTTAATGATCACCGCTGACCCGGAGATGGATAATAGTCAGGGCTCGGCAGGTATTTGCGGCCCATCCCGGTTTCGTCTCCCTTCCATCCCTCCAAATCCACCGGACGGTCCAAATTCGGATTGGCAATGCAAATGGCCTTTCTGGGAGCAGCAATTTTTTCACACGCCTCCCGATCACGATAAATACACTCGGTCTTCCACTGCTCGGTCAAACAAAAAGGACCGCCCCCCTGAGGCGCCATCAATTCTTCCTTGTTCAAAACACAACTGCCCTGCGTCCCCGCCACCGCCTTTCGACAGGACTCCATATCGACAAACTGACAACGCCGTCCACTGAAATCAACCGCGCAATAAAGCGACGCCAACACTGTCCCACACCAAAAAAATACAATCAGCATTCCGGATGTCCAGAGCATCTTTTTCATTCGCCCTCTCCCCGCGCAATGCCTCCCCGAAACGCCTTATTTGCCCAACCAGGCAACCCCATCCACAGCCACCAAAGCCCCTTTGGGCAAAGCCGTCACCCCCAACGTGGAACGCGCCGGATAAGGAATGCGAACATACTGACCATAAATTTCATTCACTGCGGCGAAATCCTCCAGATCGATCAAATAAAGCGTCGTCTTGACCAATTCCCCATAACCAGCCCCGACCGCCTTCAAAACAGCGCCAATGTTTTTCATGACCTGGTGGATCTGAACATCCACCCCTCCTGAAACCAGGGCTCCCGATTCGGGATCCAGGGCAATTTGCCCGGAAAGATGAAGCCATCCACCAATCCGTGTCGCCTGACTGTAGGGACCGACAGCCCTCGGGGCCAGATCTGTTTGAACAAAGTCCATGATTTTCTCTCCTGAGCCGGGGGGAATTGAATGGTTTCAAGAAATCAAACCTTGGGGCGTTGCCCCAAACCCCACCGGGAAGGGGTTTCCCCTTCCCAGACCCATCCATAATAATTCAAATCCAATGATCAATCACCCCTTGATGCGCACCACATCCAATACCACCTCAAGGGCTGCAATCGCCTTCATCAAAGACTGCAAATGCTCCAACCCCATCACCTCGACATCACAAATCAAGACAAAAGGGTCCCGATCCCGGTCCTGCATTTTCATTTTGACAACGGTGCTCTTGACTCCCAAAACGACATGGGAAACCAGATTCAATACATCCCGTCGATTGCGCGCCATGATGCGCAATCGGGCGACATGCAGTTTTTCAGGGAGTTCCGGCCAATCAATGTCCTCAATCCAACGCTCTGGCTGATCGGCCAAGACCCCCAGATTGGGACATCCCGCAGCATGAATGGAAATACCCTTGCCCGTATGCACGATTCCAACAATGGAATCCCCCGGAACAGGACTGCAACAACGGGCCACCATGACCGCCATCCGCGGTAATAACCCCGCCAATTGCAAAGAAGGCCCCTTGACCTCGCCACCACGGGATTTGCCAAGCCCCCCTCTTCCCGTGACAAGCGCCCGCCCGTCACGATTCGATTCGCTCTGGGGAAACAACTTTCGCGCCAATACCGACGGGGTGATCATCGACATCCCCAACTTCAACAACAATTCTTCCCCGTTTTTCAACCCCAGCTCAATGGCCCATTGCCGGATTTTTTTTTCGTTGATCCCCTGAGACGCCACCCCCCCCTTCCGCGCCTCCCGCAATAAAATTTCCCGGCCCAGCATCATCGCCTGTTCACGGTTTTGCTGCTTGATCCAACGATTGATCCGATATTTGGCCCGCCCCGTGACCACAAAACGAAGCCATGCAGGATTCGGAGCGTGATTCTTCCCCGTGAGAATAACCACAGAATCCCCCGTCGCCAACGGAGTCTTGAGAGGAACCAGCCGTCCATTAACCTTGGCCCCCTGACAATGATCCCCAACCTCCGAATGGACAGCATAGGCAAAATCCACCGGCGTGGCCCCCCGGGGAAGAGTGATGATGTCACCCTCGGGAGTGAATAGATAAATTTCCTCCGGAAACAGATCGACCTTGACATTATCCAGGAATTGGCCTGAATCATCAGCATTCTGATGGACTTCCAACAAACGCTTCAACCAGGCATACCCGGTTGCCTGGGAATCCTCCCGCGGAACCAATCCCCCTTCCTTGTAACTCCAATGGGCCGCCACCCCACTCTCGGCCACTTCATGCATGGACCGGGTTCTGATTTGAATTTCGATGCGATTGCCGTAGGGACCAAAAACAACCGTATGCAACGATTGATAACCATTGCTCTTGGGAAGGGCAATATAATCCTTGAAACGACCCGGAATGGGCCTCAGTTCACCATGCACCATCCCCAACACGCGATAACAGTCCCCCTGATGACCAACAAGAATTCGATAGGCAATGACATCATATAATTCTTCCAGGGTCACCCCTTTGCTCTGCAATTTGGTATGAATCGAATATAAATGTTTTTCCCGACCGAATACCTGTCCCTTGATTCCATGTTTTTTCAACATTTTACGCAAGAAGGAAATCACCTTGCGCACCACGTTTTCCCCACCCTTCCGGCGTCGTGCCACTCGTTCCTTCAAGGAATGATAGGATTCGGGATCCCGCAATTGAAAAGCCAGGTCCTCCAAATCGTTCTTGATCCAGTAAATACCCAGGCGATGGGCAATGGGGGCATAAATATCGAGAATTTCCGCAGTCATTCGCGGATCCACCACCACACCCCCATGCACGGCATGCCGCATTCGCATCAGACAAACCGCCAGCCGTACCAGGATCACCCGGATGTCCTGGGCCATCGCCAAAATCATCCGCCGCAGATCCTCGGCATTGACCTCAATCTTCACACGCGCCGAAACATGGGAAATACGGGTCAATCCTTCGACCAGAAAAGCTACATCCGCACCAAAATCATCCCGAACCCGATCCATGGTCAAAATGCCACGCTCCAATCCAGAGACCAGGATCCCCGCGGCAATGGACGCAGTATCCATCCGCAGATCAACCAAAACCTCGGCAACTTCCACCGAAGGATTCACAACCTGCCCGGTCCCTTCCGAAAAACGGGCAACCCCGGTTTTTTCATCCAGAAGAAACCGTCCCAGGCGCTCCAATAAATCCCGGTCGGCCTTGGGATGATAGGCCAGAATCCTTTCAACAAGACCCGGCCATTTTTCGCCTTGTTTCACGCCAGAAAAACCCTTACCCCTCTCCGGCCCTCAACCCCGCAACCGGTCTGGTCTGGCAGCGGTTCAATCCGGATTCCCTGAACGACCGCGCATCCTCACAAATCATCGCCATCAAAATCGATTCCACCAGGAAAATCATTCGCCGGAAGAAGCGCTTCATCCTCATCCAGGTCCAGATCCGCATCCATTTCATCCGCATCCGTCATGTCCTCGTCCGTATCCTCCTCCGCCTCATCCTCACCACCCTCATCGCCATCCTCCTCATCCACCAAGGAATCCCCGAGCGGAATCGAAGCCGCTTCCACCAACAAAGCCCGGGTCTCGCTTTCCAGGATTCCCGGTTCGACCTCCTCGATTTCTTCCTGGACCGGCTTGGTGAATTCAAGACGCAAATCCTTGACATCCACGGTTTTCCCTTCAATTTCCCGCAAGGCGATGACCGTGAACTTGTCATTGTCCATGGGCAGGATTGTCTCATGGCCATGCGTCAACTGTCGGGCCCTTTTGGCCGCCAACAATACCAGTTCAAAACGATTGGGTACGATCTTCAAACAATCTTCAACAGTCACCCTGGCCATCATTCATACTCCTCGCAGGTTTCATTGACCTCAAACCAATCACCGTAAGACAAACCGGGTCAGAAGACGTTCAATCCGACGACCCACCCGTCCTTTTTTCAACCGTTCCGCACGCACGATGGCCTCGATCTCGGCGCAGGCCAGCTCCAGACGATCATTGACGATGACATAATCCGCTTCGCGCCAATGCGACAACTCCCGCCCCGCCAACGCCATCCTCCGTTGAATCACCTCCTCCCCATCCTGACCACGCTCGATCAAACGGCGCCGCAATTCCTCCAGGCTCGGGGGAATGATGGCCACATGCACCACATCCCCAGGCATTCGCTCATGAATCTGACGCGCCCCCTGCCAATCGATGTCCAGGATCACATCCCAACCCGCTTCCAGATCCCGCGACAAAACAGATTGCGAGGTTCCGTAAAAATTGCCGAACACTTCCGCCCACTCGATAAAAGCCCCTTCACGGATCATGTTTTCAAATTCATTTCTGCCAACGAAAAAATAATGAACTCCATCCACCTCTCCCGGACGCATCGGACGGGTCGTCGTCGAAACGGAAAAACGGATGTCTTCGACATTTTTCAAAAGATGCCGCGACAAGGCCCCCTTTCCCCCTCCCGATGGCGCCGTCAGGATCAAGACAAATCCCCGTTTCATTTCATCCATGGCCATCCACTTTCAACCATTACGCCACCCGACAAAAAAATATGCCGTCAAAACAGTGCCCGTTCATTCAAGATTTTGTACCTGTTCACGCAATTTTTCTATGGTGACCTTCATCTCCACCCCCAGGCGTGACAATTGACCATCCTGTGACTTGGAACACAGCGTATTGGCCTCCCGTCCCAATTCCTGGCACAAAAAATCCAATCGCCGCCCCATCGGTTCCGCTTCCCCGATCACCTTGATCATCGCATCACAGTGCATCGCCAACCGGTCCAACTCCTCGGACTGATCCATCCGGTTGTACTGAAGCGCCAATTCCTGCATGAACCTTCCTTCGTCCACCCGGGTCGCCAACCAATCCTCAAGCCGTCCCCGCAACCGCTCCTGCACCTGAAGCCGCACCTCGGGAAGCCGCTGTCGGACCTCCATGGCATATCCCTGAAGTTCATGCATCAATTGCAGTAAAAGCGCACCCGTGCGTTGCCCTTCACGCTCTCGGACCTCCTTGAGACCCCGTGCCGCCTGATCCAATACCGTCAGCACACCCCCCGCAAACCCCTCCTCCCGTGCCCGGGATGCAACATCGACACGCCGCTCCTGAACCAATCCCGGCCATGTCATAAGGGTTCCCAGTTCCATCTCCCTCCGTTCTCCGAGCACGCCCGCCAAACGTTTCTCCAGCGCCAGAACCTCCAGCAACAATCCCTCGTTCAACTCAAGCGTATTGTTCCCCCGGGTCTCGATGCCAAAAGAGAGGTAACCATCAATGTGACCACGACGAAAATATCCCTTCAATACCGCCGCCGCCGCCGTTTCCACTCCCTCCATTCCCTCGGGCAGCCGCAGTGACAGATCCAGAAAACGATGATTGACCGATTTCAACCGCCAAACAATGCGTACATCATCGACAATGGCCTCTGCCTGCCCAAATCCAGTCATGCTCCATGGCATGGCCTTCTCCCCGGTCCCTTTTTTTGCCATCGATGCCACCCACAAGGAAAAGGGGCGTACCAAACATCATACGCCCCTTCAGATCCATACGACCGTATTTCCCGGTTCCCTCAACGAAGAGGGGTGGCGATTCCAGACCCGCTCCAGGCAATCCTCAGCTATGGATGGCCTCATACTTGGCTTCCAGCTCCTCCTTCGACTCTTCATGCTCGGGATCCGGAACGATACATTCCACTGGGCAGACCTCGACGCACTGCGGCTCATCAAAGGCGCCCACACACTCGGTACACAGGTCGGGGTGAATGTAATAGATGTCCTTGTCCACATCGGAACCGTCGGTAATGGCCTCGTTGGGACACTCCGGCAGACAGACATCACAATTCGTGCAATCTTCATTGATCATTAACGCCATGTTTCAAACTCCCTGATGGACGGGTAACAAAATCCAATATCCAAAATCCAAACTCTGCTAGTTACCAAACTTGACCCCCATTGGCAAGAAAATCCGTAAAAAAATCGCTGCAAAAATCTTTCCCATGTCCAAACCGGTCCCCACACCCTTTCCCCAAGCCACATTCAGGGAAACAGAGGCAATTGCGTCAGTCCCATCGTTTCCTCCCAGCCAAACATGATATTCATGTTCTGTACCGCCTGACCGGCAGCCCCCTTGACCAGGTTGTCGATCGCACTCAACACCGTCAGCCATCCAGTGCGACGATCCTCGACAACCGCCAGATGGACATGATTGGATCCCCGAACATGGCTCGTCCCCGGCAGTGTACCCGGATTCATGACACGGACAAAATATTCATTTCGATAAAATTGTTCAAACCGTTCCCGCCAATCACTCCCAACCCATTCCTTCAAGGGACGGACATGACATGTCGAAAGAATTCCCCGGGTCTGCGGCAACAGATGCGGCGCAAAACGGATCCGGATTTCCTGATCGGCCATCTCCCCCAAAATCTGTTCCATCTCCGGGGTATGTCGATGCGAGGCAATGCTGTACGGGCGAAACCCTTCCGCAAGTTCGGCAAACAGTTTGTTTTCGGCTGGGGCCCGCCCCGCGCCACTGACCCCTGATTTGCTGTCGATGACAATCGTCCCGGTGTCGATCACCCGCTCATTTTTCAACAATGGCGCCAATGCAAGAATGACCGATGTCGGATAACACCCCGGATTGGCAATCAACCGGGCAGTCCCGATCCGCTCGCGATAGAGTTCCGGAAGACCGTATACCGCCTCCGGCAGCAATTCCGGAGCGGCATGGGTCGCCTTGTACCATTCACGATAAACCTCCGGATCCTTCAAGCGGAAATCGGCGGACAGATCGATCACCTTGAGATCGTGCCGCAACAGCTTCGGCACAACCTTCATCGAGGTTTCATGGGGAAGGGCACAGAATACCACCTGGCACGAAGCAACCTCCGAAAGATCGTCCAATGGCCGACACACCAGATCGCGACGCTTTGCAAGATGCGGAAAAATGGATTCCATCGACTGACCGGCATAGCGTTCCGATGTAACAAAAGCGATTTCAACCCGGGGATGGTTCGACAGCAATCGTATCAGTTCCGCTCCGGTATACCCACTCGCCCCTTGAATGCCCACAGAGATTTTCATATCCCCATCCTTTCCATTCAAGCCGTTCGGACCACGCAACAAAAAAGAGAGGCTTCAAGCCTCCCTTTTTTTGTTTCATGCCATTCTCTGGTCTTTTCGAGGCCAAAGGCCATGCATCACTAACGCTTGGAATACTGCGTGCTCTTGCGTGCCTTGTGACGCCCATATTTTTTCCGCTCGACAACCCGCGAATCCCGGGTGATGAACCCCGCCTTCTTCAACAATGGGCGATAGTTGGTGTCATACAGGGCCAATGCCTTCGAAATCCCATGCTTGATGGCCCCCGCCTGACCCGAATTGCCACCGCCGACGGCTGTCACCACGACATCGAAACGATCCATCGTCTGGGTGATCTGAAACGGTTGGCGCGCCACCATCTGGAGCACCGGACGACCAAAATATTGATCGATCGGCTTCTTGTTGATGAGAATCTTGCCGCTGCCTGGCATGATCCATACTCTGGCTACCGCTTCCTTGCGTTTGCCGGTTGCGTAGGTCGCTTTGTTCAATGACATCGTGTCCGACTCCCAGACTCTTCACGATCAAAATTTCTTGAAATCCCGGAAAATCAACCTGCTGCCTTGGTTTCAAGCGGCAACGGTTCCGGAGTCTGACCGGCATGGGGATGCTCCGGCCCCTGGTACACCTTGAGTTTCTTGAACATCTGCCGGCCCATCTTGTTCTTGGGCATCATCCCCTTGACCGCCCGGGCAATCACCCGTTCCGGAAAACGACCTTCAAGTTCCTGCCGTACCGTCCGTGCCTTGAGCCCGCTCGGATGGCGCGAGTGCCAATAGTATACCTTGTCTTCCCGCTTGCGTCCGGTCAAAAGAATTTTCTCGGCATTGATGATCACGACATAATCGCCGGTATCCATGCTCGGAGTATAAATGGCCTTGTGTTTGCCACGCAACCTTCTGGCCGCTTCCGTCGCCAGGCGCCCAAGCACCTGGTTTTCGGCGTCAATCACGACCCATTTGACCGAGGCCTTGATTTCTTTGGATGTCGCGTAAAAGGTTTTCACGAACCGGCTCCACTCAATCTGGTTATCCCCTGCCGAATGATCCTTGCCTCCGGCTCGACTCATGATCCATGCCCCGAGGAGCCTTGAACAACCTCTTGGGACGCTCAATCAAAGAGCAGAAAAACTGCATCACGGAAGACTTGCCCCGGAAAACAATTCCGGCGGCTACGGACACAGACCCGGACACTTCAATCGGAGCCTGGAAAATAGACTTTTATTCGGGGGGTGTAAAGGGTAAAGCTTCCTGGCGGTGTCCTACTTTCCCACAACTTAAGTTGCAGTATCATCAGCGCTGAAGGGCTTAACTGCCGAGTTCGGTATGGGGTCGGGTGTTTCCCCTTCGCCATCGCCACCAGAAAGCTTATCTCGTCTTCCTCTCCTATCCTTATCCACCAATCCGCATGGCAGACAAAAAATAGTCTCAATCCTGAACAACTGGGGGAAATGGGTATCTCGCTGACATCATCAAAAAGACATTGGACCAATTAGTACCGGTTAGCTCCATGCGTTGCCGCACTTCCACACCCGGCCTATCAACGTCGTAGTCTTCAACGGGTCTCATTGGGAAAACTCGTCTTGGGGGGGGCTTCCCGCTTAGATGCTTTCAGCGGTTATCCCTTCCGTGCTTGGCTACCCGGCTATGCCCTTGGCAGAACAACCGGTACACTAGAGGCACGTCCACTCCGGTCCTCTCGTACTAGGAGCAGCTCCCCTCAATTTTCCTTCGCCCATGGCAGATAGGGACCGAACTGTCTCACGACGTTCTGAACCCAGCTCGCGTACCGCTTTAATTGGCGAACAGCCAAACCCTTGGGACCGACTACAGCCCCAGGATGCGATGAGCCGACATCGAGGTGCCAAACCTCCCCGTCGATGTGAACTCTTGGGGGAGATCAGCCTGTTATCCCCGGAGTACCTTTTATCCGTTGAGCGACGGCCCTTCCTCTCAGAACCGCCGGATCACTAAGACCGACTTTCGTCCCTGCTCGACATGTCCGTCTCGCAGTCAGGCTCGCTTCTGCCTTTACACTCTTCGGTTGATGTCCGACCAACCTGAGCGAACCTTCGCGCGCCTCCGTTACTCTTTGGGAGGCGACCGCCCCAGCCAAACTACCCACCATGCACTGTCTCCAGCCCGGATCACGGGCCTAGGTTAGACACCAAAATCAATCAGGGTGGTATTTCAACAGCGGCTCCAGCGATACTGGCGCACCGCCTTCATTGCCTCCCACCTATCCTACACAGACTGAGTCTAGTGCCAATGCAAAGCTATAGTAAAGGTTCACGGGGTCTTTCCGTCTTGCCACGGGTATGCTGCATCTTCACAGCAATTTCAATTTCGCTGAGCCTCAGATGGAGACAGCGGGGAAGTCGTTACGCCATTCGTGCAGGTCGGAACTTACCCGACAAGGAATTTCGCTACCTTAGGACCGTTATAGTTACGGCCGCCGTTTACCGGGGCTTCGATTCAAAGCTTGCACCTCTCCTCTTAACCTTCCGGCACCGGGCAGGCGTCAGACCCTATACCTCGTTTTCCAACTTAGCAGAGTCCTGTGTTTTTGATAAACAGTCGCTCCCCCCAGGTCACTGCGGCCTCCTTCGGCTCCACGCGCAAAGCGCTTCACCTACAAGAGACGCCCCTTCTCCCGAAGTTACGGGGCCATTTTGCCGAGTTCCTTCACCTGAGTTCTCTCACTCGCCTTAGGATTCTCTCCTCACCCACCTGTGTCGGTTTATGGTACGGTCAACAATAACCTGATGCTTAGAGGATTTTCTTGGAAGCTTGGGATCAATCACTTCGTCTTGCGACTCGTCATCACGCCTCGGCTTGATGTGCCTGCGGATTTCCCTGCATGCACGCACCTACACGCTTGACCCGGGACGTCCATCACCCGGTAGACCTACCCTTCTCCGTCCCCCCTTCGCAGTTATCGTCGGTACCGGAATATTGACCGGTTTCCCATCGACTACGCCTTCCAGCCTCGCCTTAGGGGCCGACTAACCCTGCGCGGAACAGCACCGACATCGGGTCGCCGAATCCCTTGCCATCGGCCAGACGGTAGGCCAACATCGAATAAACCTTGCCCG
>JADGCV010000073.1 GCA_015228815.1 Magnetococcales bacterium
ATCAAACTCTCCTAATTTATCTCCCTTAGGAGCTTTCGTCTCGCTCTTACTGTCCCCTTTCAAAGTCCATCTTCTCAAATGGCTTCAAAGGGACGCTCGCATTCACTCATTTGGTAATTGACTTGGTTCCTGCTTCCTGTTCCTCTCCTCCCGGAGAAAAACAAGAACTTAACCTTTGTCTCTACCTGATGTGAACGCATTCTTTGCTTCTTCTCCCCTGGACTCTTCAAACTTCAAGGCCAGGGTTCGTTGACGCACGTCATGCGCCCACACCTATGGTTACACCAGATTGTCAAAGAACGTTCCTTCGTGATCATTACCATCCAGAACCGGCTGCCACTTTCATCTGTCTACGTTCGGCGTTGCCGTTTCAGTCCGTCTCACCAAGGAAGCGCGAATGTACCAAACCATTTCCGAACCGTCAACAGAAAATTTGAAAAAATCGAAAAATCTTTGCGATTTTTCTAACCAACGTTTGCCAGGAAGGGAAACCATTGCAACAAAATTATGGACAACCTATTGAAATCACCGAAGAAAATCATAACGCCAACGATGATCAGAAAGAGCCCGGAAATCCATTCGACCAGGCGCATGTATCCGCGCATTCGCTGAAAAAAGCCGAAAAACAGGTGCGTCAACAATCCCGCCAGGACAAACGGCAACCCCAGTCCCGCCGAATAAGCGGCCAGCAAGGCGATCCCCTCGCCGATGCTGTCCCGCCCGCCCGCCAACGCCAGAATGGCAGCCAGAATCGGCCCGACGCACGGCGTCCATCCAAACGCAAAGGCCAGTCCGATGACATAGGCCCCCAGCAACCCCGCCGGTTTGCCGATGTCATTGAATCGGGCTTCCATGTTCAGCAGACCGATGCGGAACACCCCCATCGTATGCAATCCGAACAGGATGATCAGGATCCCCCCAACCTGGGACAGGATCCGGATATTGCTTTGCAGAAGGCCCCCCAGGACGGTCGCGGAGGCCCCCATCAAAATGAAAACCGTCGAAAAACCCAGAACAAAGAACAGACTGGTGATGCCGGCCCGCAATCCGGGACTGTTCCCCTCCCTGCCCCGCAACCCATCGACCGATACCCCCGACATGTAACTGATGTAGGCGGGTACCAGAGGAAGGACGCAGGGAGAAACGAAGGAAAGAAATCCGGCAGCCACTGCCGTTGTCATACTCACATCCATTCGATCCGACTCCCAGGTTCAATGTGTTTCGTTGCCGATCCAGGAAAGATACGTTTCCAGCCCCGCAATCACCGGGGTGACAAGAATTTCGGGTATGTCGTAGGGATGCATGTCGCCGATGGCCGTCATGACCTCCCCGGCCCGGTCCCCTGCCGTTTTGATCATCAGGGTCCATTCCTCCCCCTGTTGGATCTCCCCTTCCCAACGATAGATCGATACCCCGGCGGGAAGAACATGAACGCACGCCGCCAGCCGTCGTTCCACCAGGCCTCGGGCGATCCTTTCGGCGGTTGCCCGATCGGGAGCGTTGCTCCAGACAATGATTGTGCCATTTTCTTCCATCTTCATCGTCTCCATCACAACATGGATTGAACGAATCCGCCCAGTTGTTCCGCTGTCAAACCACCGACAAACGAACCGACCTGGGTTCCATTCCGATCGAGAATCTTGGTGACCGGCAGACCATAGACCCCACCCATGGCCCGTGAAAGTTGCTCGATCTGTTCGTTCTGACCATGGACGATGGGATAATTGATCCCGTGCTGCGCGACAAATTCCTTGAGCCGCGCCTCATCGGCCCGTTCCAGATAATTGATGCCGATGACCTGGACCCCTTTTTTGCCATAGGTATTTTGAAAACGGATCAAATCGGGTATTTCTTCCAGACAGGGCGGACACCATGTCGCCCAAAAATTGACGACCAAAATCTTGCCCTTGTATTCGGCCAATCGAAGCGTTTTCCCTGAAAGATCCTTCAGCGCCAGGTTTGTCGCCACGTCGGAATTGGCGATGGCTTGAAATGAGAACAGGAAAAAAATTATTCCTATCATTTTTTTTATGGTTTTATTCATCGACCTTCTCCTTGATGCTTATCATTAATGGATAAAAAAGCGATCACTTTCCTGTGTAAAGTAGACATCGGGAGATCGCCACGGTCCAGGGACCACCAAATCACCTCTTCTTCCCTTGGCCAGCCCCCTTCATGGACACACGAATAGACCCAAACTGTCAGATGAAAATGGGTAAAACGATGTTGTACCGCACCGACATGAACCATATCGCGGCAGGTAATGGCGAATCGTTGCGCCACCGCGGTCGCGACAAGGGAATGTTCCGGATGACGCGGTGAAAAGTCCTGCCGCTCCAGGGACACGGGTTGCCACAATCCTGAAAGCAATCCCCCTTCCGGTCGGCGTTGCATCAACACGCTTTCCCCTGGTCCCTGGACCAACACCGCCACCTGACCGAATCGGGGAACCGCTTCCCTCTTTCTTTTCTGGGGAAAATCCACCGCACTGCCATTCATTCGGGCGCGACACCCCTCGGACCAGGGACATTCATGACACCTGGGTTCTTTTGGCACACAGACCGTCGCCCCCAGGTCCATGATCGCCTGGGCATAATCCCCCGGTCGGTCCACAGGGGTGATCCGGGTGGCCTCCCGCCAAAGACTCCGCTCACCGGCACTGGTGTTCACCGGTTCTTCCAGGGCCATCAGTCGCGACAATACCCTTTTGCAGTTGCCATCCAGGATTGCATGCCGCTGATTCCAGCCAATGGCCAGAATGGCGGCGGCGGTACTGCGACCGATTCCGGGCAAGACAAGCCATCCCTCCAGTGTATCGGGAAAGCGATCCGCCCGATCTTCGTGAATGATTCTGGCGGCACGGTGAAGATTTTCCGCCCGACGATAATATCCCAAACCCTGCCACGCACGTCGCACCTCATCAAGACTTGCCTGGGATAAATGGACGACGGTTGGAAATCTTTGCAAAAATCGGTCGTAGTAGCCCGTTACGGTCGCCACCCCTGTTTGTTGCAGCATGATTTCGGCAACCCAGATTCGATAAGGATCGTTCGTGCCACGCCAGGGAAGCCGTCGTCCCGATTTGGCGTAATATTTCAGCAATCGCTCGGCATAGGGAAAATCGGTGGCGATCATGGTTTCCAGGTCCTGTTTCTGCGTATGTATTCAAATGTCGTGGTGACATGAACCCGTTCCAACTGCCATTCCCGCGGCAGCGGCGCAAACGGCGCTGTCGCGCGAATCGCCTTCAACGCCGATTCATCCAGGATTGTCACACCCGAACTTCGCAATATTTTCAAGGATACCAGATGACCGGCATGATCGATGGTAAATTTAAGACGCAGGCTTCCCGCCAAACGTTCGCTTTTTGCCTGTTCCGGATAGATCCATCCCTGTTCGATCTGTTCTTTCAATCGCGCAAAATAAACGGCATATTCCACCTGGGTTGTGTTAAGATCCAATGTTTGTTCGCGGAGCGGTTCGTTTAATTTTTTATTATTTTTTTCCTCTTCCCATTGGTTAATGTCGGACAAGGTTGGATCAAGAAGCAATGGCCGAGCTGGAACGTTTTCGGCACGTTTCCGTGCTTTTTTTTCAATCGTTTTCTTTTCTATCGTTTTCTTTTCGACAGTTTTTTTTTCAATCGTTTCCTTTTTGTGGATTTCCTCAATTTTTTGTTGCGGCGGCAAATCTTTTCGATCTCCGATCGTTTCATTGGTGTTATCGGGATTGGATCGCGATTCGGATAAATTCAGATCGGGAGGTTGTGGCACGGTTTGTTTTTTTTCGGTTTCATGATTGACCTGTGCCAGAAAATCAGGTTTTTCAGGTGGCTTTGGCACCGATCGTTCCATGGGCCATTGAATCAACTCCACGGGAAGAAACTTGATTTCCTCTTGTGGCGTCTCAATCGTCACCGGACCATTCAACCGCCAGAAAACCAGGGCGTGAAGGAGGAGCGACCCAAGCAGGGACGCCATGAAGCGTCGATCCATCACGGCGAAACAACCTCATGATCCAAAACTTTATCCTCAAGTCGTTGCAGAATCGAACAGGCAATCCAACCATTGAAAAATCCTGTCAACCAGGAACCGACGAGAAACCAGGGCAAGGCAGAAAAAATTCCAGGATGGTCAAGAATCATGAAATAAGCCACGGTAACCTGGGCGGTCATGTGTACCATCGAAGCGGGGATGGATTGGGCTATTGGACCTGGAGTCAAGCGAAATGTCTCCATGAGACCCATGGCCAACAAGGAACCGATCGCCCCTGAAAGGCTTAAAAAGAATGTAGGTGACAGGAAGGTTCCCAGGATCAATGACGCGGCAAACACCCGAAGAAGAGACACCCCGACCGCGGCACGCCATCCCAATTGAAACCAGGCCACCAGGACAAAAATATTGGCCAATCCCGGCTTGAACCATGGGCCGGGAACAGGGAGACCGCTTTCAAAAAGATGGGCCGTCACGGCAGCCGCTGCCCAATATACCACATACAGTTCCGGACGGATGGACAGGGATTCCCTGGACCTTGAATTGTTCAACGGGCAATTCCATCGTAATGTGAATCGGAAGAGGAATTGTGTCCGATTTTTTTGCCTTTGACCTGGACAAGGACGCCACAAGGGATGCATGCCGTCACCTGACCGGATCGTTCAATCCATCCCGTCAAGGTACCAATCAAACGTGGACTGTTCAATTCCAGCAAACGAACCCGTTGTCCACGAATTTCGACGGTAACCGGTCCCAGGCGCCCTGCGATTTTTTGCACTGAATCGCGATCGATCGGCCATACGCTTTCCCGCCCCTGGGCATCACGGATGACGACCACCCGTTCGGGTTGACCGAGGACTGTCCACAGACAGGCAGCGACAATGCCCAATGCCGAAACCGCGGCGACGATCCGATCGCTTGATGGAAAACATGAACGCCAATTCCCAGGATTCATTCCTCCAACCATTGTCCTGGAAAACGTGAACTTTTCCAACGTTCCCCATTTTCCTGAACCAGCATTCCTTCGACCCCTTCAAGACGCTCGATCAGGGCCTTGCCCTTTTCCATCCCCAGGACGAAAACCGCCGTGCTCAAGGCATCGGCAATCATCGCCTCCCTTGCCTGGATGGAAACCGAAATCAATCCTGACCGTGCCGGGTGGCCTGTTTTCGGATCCAGGATATGATGTTGCCTCTGGCCATCGGCCATGAAAAATCGTTCATAATCCCCCGAGGTTGCCAGGGCCATATCCTGCAAAACTTCCACCGAGGCCATGACCTTGTCGCGATCACGGGGGTGTTGAATACCAATTCGCCAGGGTTGATCACCTTTGGCCCCGGCAATGATCATGTCTCCTCCACCCACGATCAAAGCATTGATGATTCCTTCGCGTTTCAAGACGGCCATCGCCTGATCCAGGATATACCCTTTGGCGATGGCCCCCAGATCCAAGGCAAAGGAATCGTCCGCCAGCCAAAGAAGTCCGGGGCCATCGGAATCGTTGTCAGGAAGTTTAAGATGGATCCCGTAATCAAAACATTGTTTTCGTTTTTCAAGCCAGGCATCGATCAATCTTTTTTCCGGGATTTTTTCCACCTCGGGCACCCCCTGGGTAAATCCCCACAGATCGGAAATATGTGCCAGACCGGGATCGAAGGCGCCTCCGGAAAGAAGATGCACCTGCAACCCCTTGGCAACAATGTGTGTCAATTCAGATGGAATGGTAAATTTTTCTCCTGAAGGGGCATGGTTGATGCGGTAAACGATACTGTTGACATCCTGACGGCTGGCCACCGCTTCCAACTGGCGAATTTTTTCGAAGACCGCGGCAAAAACTTTTTCTTCGTTTTCTGGTTTGGTTCCCCAGACGGAAAGGGAAACCAGGGTTCCCATGGCCAATTGTGTCGTTGTATGAACGTCATGGCGATCCGGTTGCCACCGGACAAGCCAGAAGAGAATGATCAATAACAAGGAAACGGGAATGATGTATTTTTTCAAGGCAATCATTCACCCCACAGGATTTGTGCCGCGGCAACGACGGCAATGGCAGCCGTCTCGGCGCGAATCACACGAGAACCCAACGAAAACAATTGAAACCCCATCTCCCGTTCAGCCCTTCGTACTTCCTCGACCGAAAATCCCCCTTCGGAACCAATCATCAAGATAATCTTTGTTCCAGGATGAGGCAACGAGCGCAGACGAAGTCTTGGTCCCTGATCTTCCTCCCAAAACAGGCATCGCGGCCCTTGTGGCAGCAATCCGGATAATTGTTCCAACATCACAGGTGGATGAATTTTCATCAAGCGCACTCGACGACTCAGCTCCGCCGCTTCCTGCACGATTTTGCGCCAGCGTCTTTCCTTGGCCGGCCAGCGATTCTCCGTGATTCGAGCGACGGTTCTTTCCGTTTGCAATGGAATGAAGGTGTCAACCCCCAGTTCGGTCGCCTTCTGGATGATCCAATCCATCGCCTCTCCCTTGAGCAATCCCGATACCAGGGTCACCTTCAAAGGCGATTCACGTGAAACATGCACCGAATGATGAACCAACAATCGTCCCCTGGGATGGGTTTCCACCAAGGTGGCTTCCCATTCCAATTGATCATCCTGATCGTTGAAAAGAAAAACCTCCGTCCCCCGCTCCCGTCTCAGGGTATTGACCAGATAGTTTCTCATTTCGTGATCAAGCTCGATCTCCAGGCCATTTTCAAGATTGGCTTTGATGAACAAACGTGGTTTCATCATTATCGGTACCTTTTGCATCGTTCAGGGAGCAGGTTCAAGGCAGCGACCTGCAATGGACTACCCATGTCAATGCCATGGATCGGGCTGCCGGTTCAAGATTTTGTTCGAACGGATCATGTGTTCACATCATACCCTCTCTCAAATATTTTCAGGAGTTCAATTTCTTGATTCCTGGCAGGAGCCTGAACATCTGCTTGCGACGAAAGGGAGAAACCTTGTTTCGTCCCTGCGGGATTTGCTTTCCTGGCGTGGTTCCCTGACGCAACGATTGGAACAACATTGCGGCGCCAAAGTCACATTGCGGTTGATCAACCAGCACCGGGTGACTTGCTGGCCTTCGGAACCCGACTTCTGGAACAACCCTTTGCCGCTGGAGTCAGACTTTCCGCTCCTGATTCGCAACGCCTGGCTGATGGTTGACGACACGCCACTCGTCTTTGCCCATTCGCAGATTGTTCTGCACAATATTCCGGAAGCGGAATACCGTTCCATCAGAGAAGGGAGCCAACCTCTTGGTTATCTTTTCATGGCCAACAAGGGGCAATTGGCGCGAACTCATTTGCAACTCAACGTGTTATCGCTTGACAATCTGGCCCGTTTTTCCGATTCCTGGAAATCGGGTCCCTGTTGGTGCCGGCGATCATTTTTTCTTGTCAACGATGTTCTGCTGGCGCGCATTCTGGAAATTTTTCCACCCACCTGGCCGCCAAGGATTAAATCCAATGAAGTTAAGTTCCTGGATTGAACGTATTCACCATCCAATCCTTCGTGAATCTTTGCTGCTCATGCGTGTGGATCGACCGGTTGGGACCTGGTTGTTGTTGTGGCCTTCCTTATGGTCGTTGATGGGTGCTTCTGCCGGCTTTCCTGAATATAAACTTGTGTTTATTTTCATTCTGGGAA
This sequence comes from Magnetococcales bacterium, assembly GCA_015228815.1. Taxonomy (NCBI): domain Bacteria; kingdom Pseudomonadati; phylum Pseudomonadota; class Magnetococcia; order Magnetococcales; species Magnetococcales bacterium. Next base: position 7,640 of record JADGCV010000073.1, read on the forward strand.
CATTCATCATGCGTTCCGCTGGATGCGTTGCCAACGATCTGGCCGATCGTGACTTTGATCCCCATGTGCAACGAACCTGTTCACGTCCCTTGGCGCGAAAGGCAATTTCGGTTCGGCATGCCCTATTTTTATTGATATTTCTGTTGACCATCGCTCTATCTCTTGCCTGGCAACTCAATTTTTTCTCCCTCCTGCTCTGCATCCCTGGTGCTTTCCTTGCTCTCAGTTATCCATGGACCAAACGATTGATTGATGCCCCGCAGCTTTATCTTGGGATTTCCTTTGGCTGGTCTGCCCTCATCGCCTGGGCTGCGGTACGGGATACGCTTGATTGGCCAGCGTGGACCTTCTTCTTCGCAACGGTCTTTTGGGCCGCAGGATATGATACCATTTATGGGATGGCTGATCGAAATGATGATAAAAAAATTGGTATCCGATCAACCGCACTTTTTTTTGGCGACCATTCATGGATCGCCGTTGGAGTTTTTTATCTTATTGCCTCTTTTTTCTGGTTTCTATCCGGATATATATTAAATTTTTCGTTTATTTATTATTTTTTTTGTTTTTTATCACTGCTACATTTATTGCATCAGGTTATATTGACCCGAAAAAAGGCGGATAATGAAATGATTTCCATTTTTAAACGCAATCAATGGACCGGCGGAATAGTACTTTTTGGAATTATATCAGAAAAAATATCGTAACTGCCCAGGTACCCTCTGGGTTACAAAATCAAAGTCAAAAACAAAATCAAAACCCTGGGGGCAATCCCCCAGACCCCTTTTTTCTTTCAATAATCTCGAACCGGAGGGGGCACCTGGGGAGTTACAAAATATCTCACCTATTTTCCTGAATGGATCACTGACCGTGGGTACATTTCTTAACCTTGATAACGATTGCATTTGCGCATTAGCCACCGCTTGGGGACCATCGGCGATTGCCATCATTCGTCTCAGCGGTCGCGGATGTGGTCTAAAAATAAGAAAATTGATACGCCCTTGTCTTGATGAACATCATTTTCATACCCGTTTCATCCGGTTTGCCACGTTTGTCGATCTTGAAGAAAAACCATGTGATCAAATTATATTGATTCATTTTCCCGGCCCTCGCTCCTTCACCGGAGAGGATTCCGTGGAATTACAGTGTCATGGCGCTCCAGTCATTATCGATGCCATTTTGGACACGCTTTTATCTTCGGGATTTCGTCATGCCCGAAGAGGAGAATTTACCCGACGGGCTTTTTTGAATGGCAAAATAGATCTTCTCCAGGCAGAATCCATTCAAGATTTGATCCACGCAAATAATTTACACCATGCCCGCCAACATCTTGGAAACCTTGAAGGCTTGTTTTCTCAAAAAATTATTGACATCAAATCGCGTATCCTTTCCATTCTGGGACAAATCGAGGCGACAATCGATTTTCCCGAGGACGATATTGATCCATTATCACAGGATCGTTTACTCAAGGATCTTGTTCAGAGCAGTGAAATGATTTCAACTTGGCTCAGGGAAAATTTCAACGCAAACCAGACACGTCGAACTCCCCATTGCGTCATTCATGGTCAAAGCAATGTTGGTAAATCGACATTATTCAATGCCCTGCTCGGTAAACAAAGAAGCATTGTATCCGATCTTCCTGGAACGACCCGTGATTATATTCAGGAAACAATCATCGTTCATCATTTTCAAATGATACTGACCGATACCGCCGGAATTCGCCCGACTTCTGGAGAAATCGAGCGCATGGGAATGCAAAAATCATTGGAAATTCTCCAAGAGGCGGATTTGGTATTGTTCGTGATCGATGGCGTCATGGGCTGGACCATGAACGATACTGAATTGTTTCAACAGATTGAGGAAAGAAATTATTTGATTCTTGTCAACAAGTGCGACCTGGTTCCAGAAGTTTTGATTCATTTTCCAGAATCCGCGATTTCAGATGAAAAAATCATGTACATCAGTTCTTTGTCGGCGGAAGATTTGGAACGGGTCAAACAAAATATGATGATTCGATTAAATCTTGGAAAGGAATCCGAAGGATTTATCTCTTTTAATGATCGACAAAGGGAATGCCTTAAAAGCACTCTTTCCTGTCTGATCACGGCGGAAGGCATGTTGATTCATCATGCCGATTTGGAGCTTGTTGCAATCAAAGTGCGGGAAGGAATTGAAAAATTGGCGGAAATGATGGGTGAAAATATTTCTGAATCCTTGCTTGACCACTTGTTTTCCAAGTTTTGTATTGGAAAATAGGGGGTTGTAACCGTTTAGACCCCTCTTCGTATTATGGGTAGTTACTTTTTTTGCAACTGCCCAGGTACCTTACAGGTTTAATTATTGAAAGAAAAAAGGGGTCTGGGGGATTGCCCCCAGGGTTTTGACTTTGTTTTTGATTTTGTTTTTCCACGC
>JADGCV010000074.1 GCA_015228815.1 Magnetococcales bacterium
CCGAACCGCGAATGCCGCGAAATGTGCGCAGCATTCGATCCAGCGCGGCCATGTGGACCGAAGCGTCTCCAACATGGTGCTGGTAAATGGGAAGGTGAGCAGATTGGCGAGCAGAGAGGCGAACTGAAAGGCGAGCAGAAAGGCGAGGCCAAAATTTTAACCCGCCTTCTACAACGCAGTTTTGGCAATCTACCTGCATGGGCAAACGAAAAGATCGCCAAGGCCGAGCCGTCCTCCTTGGAAGAATGGAGCCTCCGCATTTTCGATGCCCAATCCTTGGACGATGTTTTCTCTGACAAAGTGTAATATCGTTTTCCGAGAAAAGTTTGCGTATATTTCCGGTAATCAATCGATACCCAAGGCGAGCATTGTCTTTCCGTGCGTTTTGCGTATCAAGGAAATATAGTTCATTTGCAATGATTTATGGACATTATATCCTCCAAGGCCGGTGGTTTGAACCTTGAGCATGGATAATCAACCATCGAATTAAAAGAATCCGGAGCGAACTACAGACAAGAATAGCACAAACGAAAAGATCATGGTACCTGGAATCGACAATTTCCGGGATCCGCCATGGTTCTGGGTTGACGCAGACCTGAACTTGTTATAATATCATTATCTTATAGAAAATTTTGAGGATTTCCCATCCCTGGCCGCCGATGAATCCCGTTCACTGTCACAGCTGCTCCGAGGAAGAAACCGAGGCCATGGGCCACTGGCTGGCCCGGAGTCTTGAGCCGGGGGGGGTGATTTTGCTCCTGGGTGCGGTCGGGGCCGGAAAGTCGGTCCTGGCCCGCGGCATCATCAGAGGGTTGGGACACGAAGACCCCTACATCACCTCGCCGACCTTCACATTGGTCAATACCTATACCCAGGGACGCCTGCCGGTATACCACTTCGATTTGTATCGCCTGGAATCGATCGAGGCATTGTACGATTCCGGCGCGGGGGAATATCTTGAAGCCGCCGGGGTCTGTGTGGTGGAATGGCCCGAAAAACTGTTGCAGCGTGGCATGGTCGATTACCTTGAAATCAGGCTGGCCGACGATTCCGCAACACATTTGGACCACCGTTTGCTATACATGAGGGCATACGGTCGCAAAAGCGAACGTCTGCTCGAACAGTTTACCTGGCCACGGCAATGATGACGACTACAGCCCATCAATTCATCCATGACCATCTGGGTCCGGGATGCACCATCGATAAAATTTCCGGAGACGCCTCCTTTCGCACCTACTACCGGGTGTTTCTTCCCGACAAGCGGACCATGGTCTTCATGGATGCCCCGCCCGACAAGGAAAACAGCCGTCCGTTCGTGGATATTGCCACATTTTTGCGTGGACACGGGGTTGCCGTGCCACAAATCTTCCATGCCGATTGCGATCAGGGGTTTCTCCTGTTGGAAGATTTTGGCGATGTGACCTTTCTGCAAGCGCTCAAGCAGGGCGAAAATGCCACATCCCTCTATGGCCAGGCCATCGATGATCTGCTGCGCCTTCAGTGTACGCCACGGGACGGAACATGCATCGCCCACGGACGTCCCTACGACCGGGCCTTGCTGACCCAGGAATTCGCCCTTTTCACCGACTGGTACCTCCCGGGAATCCTCAAGCAAAACGTCAGCGACGAGGACCGGGATTCCTTTCGCGATTGTTTCAATCAAATCATCGAAAAAATACTTCAGCAACCCACCACACTGGTCCATCGCGATTACCACAGCCGCAATCTGATGTGGACCGGCAGTGGCACGGGGATCATCGATTTCCAGGACGCGGTCATGGGTCCCGTCACTTATGACCTGGCCAGCCTCCTTCGGGACTGCTACATCGCCTGGGATCGACCGTTCCGCGAGAAAATCTCCGCACTCTGGCTCGAAGGGGCAGGTCGGCTCCTGGGGTACCGTCCCGACCCCAGAAGCTTCGCCCGTGACTTCGATTTCATGGCGCTGCAAAGAAATCTCAAGGCGGTGGGAATTTTCGGACGTCTTTCGCTGCGTGACGGCAAACACGGGTATCTCAACGACATTCCCAGGACCATGGGATATATCCAGGAAACCTTGCACGCCTATCCGGAACTTGAACCCCTGCACGACCTCCTGGTCAAATACCGGGTCATGGCCTTATGAATGGGTTCATCCTTGCCGCGGGACGGGGTGAACGACTGCGACCCTTGACCGACCATACCCCCAAACCTTTGATTGAGATCGATGGCCATCCGGTCATCGATCATACCCTCGAACGTTTGCGGCGGCTTCCGATTCGAAGAATCATCGTCAATGTCTGGCACCTGGCCGACCTGCTCGCCGACCACCTGACGCGACACCCCTTCTGGGGCGATCGGATCGATATTTCCAGGGAAACGGAACTCCTGGAAACCGGCGGTGGTGTTTGCAATGCCCTGCCACTCCTGGGCCATGAACCCTGTCTGGCCATCAATGGCGATATTCTCTGGGAGTTCGATCTGGCGCCATTGATCGAACATTTCGCGCCCAGCCGCATGGACGCCCTCCTGCTTCTGGTCGCCAACCCCGAGGGGAAGGGCGGGGACTTTGTTTTTTCCAGTGAAAAACCCGAGGTCATCGCTTCGCCTGCCGGAGGTCCCTGGGGCAACATCCGCCGCCGCGAGGGAGATGCCCCGGGATGGACCTATTCCGGAATCCAGGTGTTCAATCCCAGGGCGCTGGAACTTTATCCCGTCACCAGATTTTCCCTGAACCGCTTTTTCGACGATGCCTTGCGGAGAGAACGCCTTTTCGGGATCTTCCCGCCGGGACGGTGGTCCGACATCGGGACGCCGCAAACCCTCGCCCGTGCCAGGGATGAATGGAAATTTCCATTGCAAATTCGTGCCGGTTGAGGTAACTCAGACCGATGGTTTCCCGAGCTGTTCCCGCAAGGAGGTACAATGGATTTTTCCCTGGCACGCGAGAATATGGTCAAGTCGCAGATCCTGCCCAATCGGGTGACGGAACCGGAACTCCTCGAAGTGTTCAATTCCGTCGCCCGGGAAGACTTCGTGGAAAGAAAACATCGGGAAATCGCCTATTCCGATTTCCCGGTCGTCATGGGAAACCGGCGCTGCCTTGTCCCCTTGCAGATCGCCCGGCTGATCCAATCCCTGGAAATCGCCCCCGGAATGAAGGTTCTGGTCGTTGGCGCCGGCACCGGATACGAGGCCCTGCTCGCCGCCCGTCTGGGGGCCCAGGTCCATGCCCTCGAAGTGGATGAATCCCTCGCCACCAAAGGGCGGAATCTGACGGCCCGAACCGGTATCCAGTGGAAGACCAGCCCTCTGGCCCAGGGATGGCCCGATGCCGCGCCGTTCGACGGCATCATGGTCTGCGGCGCCATTCCCGCCATTCCCGATGCATTGATCACACAACTGGCGGATCATGGACGCCTGACGGCAATACGGGGCAGGACCGGCAATGTGATCATGGACATGATTCGTATCGACGGTCCCGGAGGCATCGGACGGCCCCAGGTCATTTTCCAGACCGTCGCCAATCTTCTTCCAGGATTCCCGGCGACCGAAGACTTTGAATTGTAGGACAACCGCGGGCGAAAAGAGAAAAACAACGTCCTGGACCCGACCTCGCCGCCCTCCCGGTCGTCCCTTTGCGTCTCCAGGAATATTCAAGGTGATTTTTTCCCATCGTGGAATCGTTGGCAACAATTCATTATCGAGGAATGTTTCAAGGTGAGTCTCATCGTGCAAAAATTTGGCGGAACTTCGGTGGGCAACATCGAACGGATCCGCAATGTCGCCGCCCGGGCCATTGCTGCCCACAAGGAAGGACATCAGGTAGTCGTCACCGTATCGGCCATGGCGGGGGAGACCAACCGCCTTGTCGCCCTCGTGGAGGCCCTGACCCCTTCCTACAATAAGAGAGAATATGATGTCGTGGTTTCCGCCGGCGAACAGATTTCCATCGGTCTGCTGGCCATCGCCATCGAGGCCATGGGATTCAAGGCCCGGTCCTACCTTGGATGGCAGGTGCGTTTTGTGACCGATGATGTCTATTCCAAGGCCAGAATCCAGGAAATCGAAGGGAGCCGGATTCGCAAGGACCTGGAAGAAGGATACATCGTCATCGTGGCGGGGTTTCAGGGGGTGACCGCCTCGGGAGATGTCACGACCCTGGGACGCGGTGGCTCCGATACCTCGGCGGTCGCTCTGGCCGCGGCACTCGACGCCGACTTCTGTGACATCTATACCGACGTTGATGGGGTCTATACCACCGATCCTCGCATCGAGCCCAAGGCGCGCAAGATGGATCGCATCTCCTACGATGAAATGTTGGAGATGGCCTCGCTCGGCGCCAAGGTGTTGCAGACCCGTTCCGTCGAATTGGCCAAAAAATATTCCGTTCCCGTCAGGGTGCTGTCCTCTCTGGAAGAGGGGACCGGAACTCTGCTGACCGTCGAGGATCAAACCATGGAAAAGGTTCTTGTCTCCGCCATCGCCTACAATACCAACGAGGCCAAGATCACCATCATCGGTGTTCCCGATACCCCCGGAGTCGCCGCCACCATTTTCGGAACCCTGGCCGGGGCCAACATCAATGTGGACATGATCATCCAAAACGTGTCGGCGGGGCATGAGACCGATATGACCTTCACCGTTTCCAAGGGTGATTTCAGTCAAACCATGACCATACTCAAGGAGTCGGTCAAGACCATCGGTGCCCGCGATGTCACCGGAGATACCAATATCGCCAAGATTTCCGCCATTGGCGTCGGCATGCGCTCCCATTCCGGCGTGGCCCAGAAAATGTTCAAGGCCCTCGCCGACGAACGGATCAATATTCAGATGATCTCCACTTCCGAAATCAAGATCTCCGTGGTCATCGACGAAAAATATACCGAGTTGGCCGTGCGAACCCTCCATTCCGCCTTCGATCTGGACAAGGTGGCCGGAGATTCCATTGCAGGATGATCCGGGACCGAAGATTGCCATCTACGACACGACCTTGCGCGACGGAAGCCAGGGAGAGGGCATTCTCCTCTCCCTGGAGGACAAACTGCGTATTGCCGAACGTCTGGACGATTTTGGCGTCGATTTTATCGAGGGGGGCTGGCCGGGGGCCAATCCCAAGGACAGTGCGTTTTTTCAGCATGCCCGGGCACTGAATCTTAAAAGCCGGTTGACCGCGTTTGGCGCGACCCGCCGTCCCGGTCTCAAGGTCGCCGAAGACCCGACCTTGCAGGGGCTCTTGCAGGCGCAAACCGCCACGATCACCCTCTTTGGCAAAACCTGGGACCTGCATGTTCGCGAGGGGATGGGTATTGGCGTGGATGAAAACATTGATTTAATTCATGATTCCGTTGCATTCCTGAAACAACGGGTCGATACGGTCATCTTCGATGCCGAACATTTTTTCGATGGATTCAAGGATAGTCCCGATTATGCCGTGAAGGTACTTCAGGCGGCGGTGGCGGGAGGGGCGGACTGGTTGGTGCTTTGCGACACCAATGGTGGGACAATGGTGACGGAACTGGCGGAAATATTTGCAAAAACACAGGCCGCCATCGTGGAACGCCCCCTGGGAATCCATTGTCACAACGATTGCGGCCTGGCTGTCGCCAACAGCCTGGTGGCGGTGGAACAGGGGGCGCTCCAGGTTCAGGGAACCATCAATGGCCTGGGGGAACGGTGCGGCAACGCCAATCTGGTCAGTGTCATCGCCAACCTGATGCTGAAGATGGGAAGAAAAACGGGGATTACCGATCATCAACTGAAATCCCTGAAAACATTGAGCCGATTTGTCGATGAACGTGTCAACCGATCGCCGCGGCGCGATCAACCCTTCGTCGGCACTTCCGCTTTTGCCCACAAGGGGGGGATTCACGTTTCCGCCATCCTCAAGAATGGCCGCACCTACGAACATGTCGTACCGGAACGGGTGGGAAACCAGCGACGTATCCTGGTTTCGGAACAGGCAGGCCGCAGCAACCTGCTTGCCAAACTTGCCGAATACGGAATCAAGGGCGTCGATAACGCCGATTCCCGATTGCACCATCTCCTGGTGGAAATCAAGGACCTCGAAAACCAGGGGTATCAATTCGATGGCGCCGAGGCGAGCTTCGAGTTGCGCGCCCGTCGCGCCCTGGGTGAGGTGCCCAACTATTTCGAGACCGAGGGATTCAGGGTCATCGATGAACGGCGTTCTCGCGGCGGCGATGACAAAATCATGGGCGCCGAGGCCACCGTCAAGGTCAAGGTCGGCGCTACCCAACTGCATCTGGTCGGGGAAGGGGCAGGACCTGTCGATGCCCTCCATACCGCATTGCTCAAGGCCCTGGAACGATTCTATCCCGACATCGAAAACATGAAACTGGTCGATTACAAGGTGCGCATCCTTCAAGGAGAGGGAACCAACGCCAAGGTTCGGGTTGCCATCGAATGGCGCGATCAATACCGGCAATGGAGTACCGTCGGCGTTTCGGACCACATCATCGCCGCCTCTTACGATGCCATGGTGGAGGCGGTCAATTACAAGTTGTTCAAGGACAATACCCGGTCGGCGCAATGAACCATTTCCTTGAACCATCTTTCAATGGTATTATTAGAATATTCGGTGAACATCCGTAAGGCGGGAGCTTGACTCTATGAAAAAAATCGAAGCCGTCATCAAGCCTTTCAAACTCGATGACGTCAAGGAGGCCCTCTCTGAAGTGGGGGTTCAGGGAATTACCGTTTCGGAAGTGCGGGGGTTCGGGCGCCAGAAGGGGCACACAGAACTCTACCGCGGCGCCGAATACGTCGTCGATTTCCTGCCAAAATTGAAAGTCGAGGTCGTGGTCGCGGATGAAATGGTCGAACGGGCCATCCAGGCCATCGAAAACGCCGCCAGGACCGGACGGATCGGCGACGGAAAAATCTTTGTCACCGCCGTCGAGTCGGTCGTCCGTATCCGTACCGGCGAACGGGACGCCAACGCCATTTGAGTTGCAGTGGACAATTCCCAGCGTGCGGGGTCGATAACCGTCTGTTTGCAAATGAGAGACCATTCATGATTGAAACTCATGAATGGCCTGTGTGGCTTCTTTTATAGCCTCAACTGGTGCGCGGGCAAGAGGGTTCGACCCCTTCCTTGTTTTTGGTCCTGCCTGCCCGAATTCTGCCGATCGAGATGGTACATGGGAGAACTTGGCACCCTTTATCCAAAGGGGACGTATATATTCAAGAAAGGGGATCCGGCTGACTGCATGTATGTCGTGCAAAAGGGACGGGTGGAGGTCGTCATGATCTCCGAATATGGAACGACCCGGTTGTCGGTACGCAAGAAGGGAGATTTCCTGGGTGAAACCTCCATGTTTGCCTGCAAGACCCGCTTTGCCACGGCCCGCGCCCTGACTGACGCCCGGGTGTTGAAACTTGACGAAAAAAGCTTCATCGCCAGGATTCATCAGGACCCCTCGCTCGCCTTCAAGACCATCAAACAAATGGCGACACGGATCTACGAGCAGGATCATGCCCTGATGCGTGGTTTTTTGCATCAGAGCGTCCCCTGCTGCGAAGTGACCGGGTTCACCAGCTACATCGATCTGGCGGCATTTCTGGATGGCGAGGTCAAGCGGGCCAGGCGTTTACGCCATATCATGGCGTTTGCCATCGTGGACATCGACAATTACAAGGAGTTGCTCCAGATCCACGGTCAGGAGGTCGCCGGCAAGGTATTGCGTTCCTTGTCCGAAATCTTCCAGGAACACCTGCGCGGCATCGACATCGTCGGTCGTTTTGGCGACGATCGTTTTGGCCTGCTTCTCTACGAAGCGGACGGCAAGACGGCCTTGAAACTCATGGAAACGGTTCAATCCACCTTCAAGGATCATTGGAACGAGGCGGAACTGGAGGGTACACCGCCAACGTTCAGTTGTGGCATCGCCATTTTCCCCGAGCATGATCGATCCGTATTCCTGAGCAAGGCGGCCTACAAGGCATTGATCCAGTGCAAGACGGGTGGCAAGAACCGCATTCTTCTCGCTCCCCCCATGGCGGGCCGGAATCTGGTTCACAAATCCCTGTCCCTGAACAAGACCGCCTTTCTCGATTCCTCCCAGGATCTTCCCGAGGATGTCGATTCAGATGCGGAAGTCTCCTCCGACGATTCCGCCGCGCCACTCCTTCCTCTTCCTCCCGCGAAACCGGTGACGCCCAAGTGGAAACTGCCGTTTCTTTCGTCCAAGCGTTGACGCTTGATCCGCCGACGCTTCCATCCTTGATGCGGAACGGTTGATGGTCATGGAAAGCGAACAACTGGGCCTGGAAGGCAGTCCCTATTCGCTGATTCCTCTTGTCCATGACGGTCTTCTTCAGGGTGTTGTCGCATTGGAAGATCGGGTCGAACTGCTTCGGAACAACGGCACATTGTCGCCGGAAACCCTGAAAAATTACTACGGGGAACAAAGATTTGAACAGGTTGCCGCCTCCAACGCCCTGGAAGGAAGCACCCTTTCCGTCGGAGAGACGAAACTGGCCATACTTAAAGGGATCACCGTAACAGGCCATGATCCCGCTTTTGTGCGCGATGCCTTGGCTTTGGACAACGCCTTGCGGCGGCTTGTCGAGATTGCCCGGGAGAAGTCCAAACCGACCGGAATCGACGATCTCAAGGAATTGCATGCACTGATTCTCGGCGACCGTCCTGGCGCGGGGATGTTCCGAAATCATCCGGTATGCATTTCCGGATCCCGGCATCGTCCTGCAGAAACCTGGAATCATATCATGCGAGAAATGGAGGAATGGGAGCGTTGGTCGATATACCATCACAATCTGGCAGCGCCTGTTCGTGCCATCCTTCTGCATGCATGGCTGACGCATATTCACCCGTTTGGCGATGGCAATGGCCGTACTGTCCGGGCCATCACCAACCTGGAATTGGTACGGGCCGGTTATCCCCCCGTCATCATCAAAAAAAAGGAACGCTCCCGTTATCTGGATGCCCTGAGCGAAGCGGACGAAGGGGGAGACCTTCAGGTATTTTTCGAATTCATGTTGGAACACATGCAGATGGCACTGGTGGGATTGGAACAATCCGTTCCGCGGTTTTTGCGGAAATTCGCGCAGGCGCGCGCCTTGGTCCCGATCTTTTCGCGGTTTTTGCGAAAAGATCGGGACGCATTGCAAGTTTTCAGGCCTTAC
>JADGCV010000075.1 GCA_015228815.1 Magnetococcales bacterium
CCGAAACCAGCGAATCAAAGTGCCGTCATGAATTCCGGCTAATTGGTGGAAATACCGTCCGGGATCAGGAAGTCTGATGTTCTTGGTCAGGTTTCAATCCGCGCCCCCGCACGGGGGGCGACCCCACGGCTTGGTGAGCAAGACATGCGGGGGGGAGGTTTCAATCCGCGCCCCCGCACGGGGGGCGACTTTCCTCCATTTCCTCATTTTCTGTGTCGCATATGTTTCAATCCGCGCCCCCGCACGGGGGGCGACGAGGGGTGGGAAATCCTGTTGTCCGGTCTTGGTAGTTTCAATCCGCGCCCCCGCACGGGGGGCGACTTTTAATCATCCAGGATGGATGGGAAGCTTCAAAGGTTTCAATCCGTGCCCCCGCATGGGGGGCGACGATACTTTTTTGGCAGTCGGACAGCAACAGGGAAGTTTCAATCCGCGCCCCCGCACGGGGGGCGACGAGATTACTCTCATAAAATCATTGGTAGGGATGGTTTCAATCCGAGCCCCCGCACGGGGGGCGACAGCTAACCTATTGATTTTGTTGTGTATTGAGGTAAGTTTCAATCCGCGCCCCCGCACGGGGGGCGACCTTTTTTCATTAAAAAATGGGATATTTCCTTGATGTTTCAATCCGCGCCCCCGCACGGGGGGCGACGTCCGTTGGCGACGGCGCTGCCATAGACCAGGGTGTTTCAATCCGCGCCCCCGCACGGGGGGCGACGGCCGCTGCCGCCGGGCCGGTCAGGGCGATGGAGTTTCAATCCGCGCCCCCGCACGGGGGGCGACCTTTAGTGACAAGAGAGTCCGCGATCAGTGACAAGTTTCAATCCGCGCCCCCGCACGGGGGGCGACATCCGTCAAAGGGGTGCGCCGGGTTGTATGGCTTGTTTCAATCCGCGCCCCCGCACGGGGGGCGACACCCGGTCAAGGAGATCATCCACGAGGTTCTGGTGTTTCAATCCGCGCCCCCGCACGGGGGGCGACTGGTATAAGCCAAGAGGCTTATACAATAATGAAGTTTCAATCCGCGCCCCCGCACGGGGGGCGACTTGGAGCGAGAGGGAGTTGGATCAATTGGTTTATGTTTCAATCCGCGCCCCCGCACGGGGGGCGACTGATGTAGACATAAAGCATGCTATCGATACTGGAGTTTCAATCCGCGCCCCCGCACGGGGGGCGACATCGCCCGTGGGGCTGGATCTTTTGAAATCGATGTTTCAATCCGCGCCCCCGCACGGGGGGCGACATGGCAAGTGCTACTCTATGCATGCCATCATTCAGTTTCAATCCGCGCCCCCGCACGGGGGGCGACATCAACTGCCATCTTGAGGATGCCATATATATATGTTTCAATCCGCGCCCCCGCACGGGGGGCGACAATTTCTCCTGCGTAGCAGGATGATTGTAAAAAAGTTTCAATCCGCGCCCCCGCACGGGGGACGACACGGTGATGACGAGATCACCGTCGCGATCAGGGGTTTCAATCCGCGCCCCCGCACGGGGGGCGACTGGAGAAATTCAAATTGATCCCATGCCTGGATATGTTTCAATCCGCGCCCCCGCACGGGGGACGACGCTTGCCAACGGAATGGTTTTTGGCAAGATACAAGTTTCAATCCGCGCCCCCGCACGGGGGGCGACCGCCATAGCCGTAGCGGGGGATATTGACGATATGTTTCAATCCGCGCCCCCGCACGGGGGGCGACAGTGACACCTTCTGCTTCCCGCATAGCGGGAATAGTTTCAATCCGCGCCCCCGCACGGGGGGCGACTGCCGCCGGCGATACAATAAGAGAATCGTCGAGGGTTTCAATCCGCGCCCCCGCACGGGGGGCGACGCATGAGTCTGGGGTGACAATCCCATTAATTTAGTTTCAATCCGCGCCCCCGCACGGGGGGCGACTCAAGTCGTGCAGGCAAGAGGTTTAATCGATAAGTTTCAATCCGCGCCCCCGCACGGGGGGCGACATGAGAGGAGCATAAAATGGAACAGAATCATATTGTTTCAATCCGCGCCCCCGCACGGGGGGCGACGGTATATCCCTTGGCAAGCAACTCACCAACTGTGTTTCAATCCGCGCCCCCGCACGGGTGGCGACCAACTGCCATCTTGAGGATGCCATATATATATATGTTTCAATCCGCGCCCCCGCACGGGGGGCGACGGCAGCATTGCTGCTCTTGGTGGTGCAACTTATGTTTCAATCCGCGCCCCCGCACGGGGGGCGACCATGCATTTTTGATGGCGTGGGGATGTTGATCCTGTTTCAATCCGCGCCCCCGCACGGGGGTCGACCGAAATCCAAGGTCATGGTCTAAAATCACTTCAGTTTCAATCCGCGCCCCCGCACGGGGGGCGACATGCGGTATAACAGTGTATGGTAATATGGTAATGTTTCAATCCGCGCCCCCGCACGGGGGGCGACTTCTACCTGGTGCGCCCTGGGACGGGGTTGGTGGGTTTCAATCCGCGCCCCCGCACGGGGGGCGACGGTAACCCAGTCCTGCAATTACCAACAGGATCAGGTTTCAATCCGCGCCCCCGCACGGGGGGCGACGATCGAGAGTCGAAAAGTTGACTTCCAGGCACGAGTTTCAATCCGCGCCCCCGCACGGGGGGCGACGGGCGACCATGGTGGCCCCCGGGGCAGAGGAGGACGAGTTTCAATCCGCGCCCCCGCACGGGGGGCGACAAGCTGGAGCAATAGGAAAAACATTAAATGATGAGTTTCAATCCGCGCCCCCGCACGGGGGGCGACAGGCAGTTTCATCACTGCCATCGCCTCACCTAAACCAGTTTCAATCCGCGCCCCCGCACGGGGGGCGACCAACGCGCCAACGAATTGGCGCAACAACTTTCTGTTTCAATCCGCGCCCCCGCACGGGGGGCGACCTTTTGTCTGTTAATTTAACAAACAATGGCATATTCGTTTCAATCCGCGCCCCCGCACGGGGGGCGACCTCGCGGTGGATCAACAACTACTGACAGAGTCGTTGTTTCAATCCGCGCCCCCGCACGGGGGGCGACTCGATGGATGGACCGAAACAACGGAAAACAATTCGTTTCAATCCGCGCCCCCGCACGGGGGGCGACTTATTGTGCGCCAGGAAGGCGCACAATTTGACAAGTTTCAATCCGCGCCCCCGCACGGGGGGCGACCTTTTTTGTGGTGCCATGGGAATTTTTATAAGAGTTTCAATCCGCGCCCCCGCACGGGGGGCGACATCATTATGATTGATCAATCAACAACAAAAAAAGGTTTCAATCCGCGCCCCCGCACGGGGGGCGACTGGTCGTATTTCAACAGACCCGCCAGGATCTGTTGTTTCAATCCGCGCCCCCGCACGGGGGGCGACAATATATTTCTTTTCCTGATAACCCGCCTTTCAGGTTTCAATCCGCGCCCCCGCACGGGGGGCGACGGCCTTTTTGCGCCTATATCTCCCGCCATGAGATGTTTCAATCCGCGCCCCCGCACGGGGGGCGACGGTCGAAGCAATCATCGCCGGATGCCGGGAGGTGTTTCAATCCGCGCCCCCGCACGGGGGGCGACCAGGCCGAAGCGGCGTTGCAGGCGGGGAATTATGTTTCAATCCGCGCCCCCGCACGGGGGGCGACCTTGGAGCCACCACCGTATGGCATCTGGGTTTGAAGTTTCAATCCGCGCCCCCGCACGGGGGGCGACGGGTTGTGAGCCTGGACAGGCATCGAGGAGGGAGGGTTTCAATCCGCGCCCCCGCACGGGGGGCGACACTCTGTGGCGGGACGGTTGTCCGCGGCACGACCGGTTTCAATCCGCGCCCCCGCACGGGGGGCGACGGACGTTGGCCACCCGATCCGCCACCGATGCATTGTTTCAATCCGCGCCCCCGCACGGGGGGCGACCTATGTCTCCGGTGTCATCAATACCGTAAAAAGTGTTTCAATCCGCGCCCCCGCACGGGGGGCGACCTGATGAGGTGTTGCTCATCCACGGCAAGATGTCTGTTTCAATCCGCGCCCCCGCACGGGGGGCGACCTTGCAGATGTTGCGGACATCCATGTTGCGGTGTTTCAATCCGCGCCCCCGCACGGGGGGCGACGTAAGAGGAGAGGTCGTCCCCTCTCACTGCAGTGTTTCAATCCGCGCCCCCGCACGGGGGGCGACAAGTTCGCGGCCACGTCTATCACGTCGGCGAATCGTTTCAATCCGCGCCCCCGCACGGGGGGCGACGATTGGCGACATTGAGGTCCGGGTCCGGAGCCTCGTTTCAATCCGCGCCCCCGCACGGGGGGCGACAAGTAATGCTGGACGGTTGACCACCATCTATTTCGTTTCAATCCGCGCCC
Organism: Magnetococcales bacterium; assembly: GCA_015228815.1. Classification (NCBI taxonomy): domain Bacteria; kingdom Pseudomonadati; phylum Pseudomonadota; class Magnetococcia; order Magnetococcales; species Magnetococcales bacterium. Next base: position 4,328 of record JADGCV010000075.1, read on the forward strand.
CCGCACGGGGGGCGACGGCATCGGCGGCGGCAGCCCAGGCAGGCTGCATGTTTCAATCCGCGCCCCCGCACGGGGGGCGACCTTCGATCATCCCTCGCTGCGCGAGGGCAGCGGGGGTTTCAATCCGCGCCCCCGCACGGGGGGCGACGACCGTATGCTTACGGATCCGGTCCCTCTGCGGGGGGTTTCAATCCGCGCCCCCGCACGGGGGGCGACCTGGCCGAATCGTCAGTCCGCGCCCTGGCCAAAGTTTCAATCCGCGCCCCCGCACGGGGGGCGACCGTTGTTGTACTACGCTATGTCTGTATTGGACCAGTTTCAATCCGCGCCCCCGCACGGGGGGCGACTACATTGACAGCAAGAGAAGTCCAGGACTTTTGTTTCAATCCGCGCCCCCGCACGGGGGGCGACGAGCTGCGGCGAGTCATCAACGGATGATAAGGGGTTTCAATCCGCGCCCCCGCACGGGGGGCGACTATGACGGCCAAGGAGACAGTCACTCAGACCTTGGTTTCAATCCGCGCCCCCGCACGGGGGGCGACAATCATCAACGGATGATAGGAGATAAAATGAGTAAGTTTCAATCCGCGCCCCCGCACGGGGGGCGACACCCGATCAAGGAGATCATCCACGAGGTTCTGGTGTTTCAATCCGCGCCCCCGCACGGGGGGCGACATGACGTGGACAAGATCGTCTACGTCCCATCTCGTTTCAATCCGCGCCCCCGCACGGGGGGCGACATTTTATGAGATAGTTCGACGACTGTCGAAATTATGTTTCAATCCGCGCCCCCGCACGGGGGGCGACCGAAGAGATGAACTGCTTGCTCCCCTGCCGTGGGTTTCAATCCGCGCCCCCGCACGGGGGGCGACCCTCAACTCAAGGAAGAAGGTTACCATATCACGTTTCAATCCGCGCCCCCGCACGGGGGGCGACGTGCGGCAAATGCCGCATATACCCTCACTGCGCTGTTTCAATCCGCGCCCCCGCACGGGGGGCGACCTGCGGGGACGGTTGCGATAGTGTCCCCGATGAAGTTTCAATCCGCGCCCCCGCACGGGGGGCGACTTTCCTGCACTCTCCCGCAGTGGACGGAGGCGGGGTTTCAATCCGCGCCCCCGCACGGGGGGCGACACCAGGCTGGTGACGGCGTGAGTCGAATTGGGATGTTTCAATCCGCGCCCCCGCACGGGGGGCGACCATCTCCTGCCTTCCTTCCGTTCCCCGGCAACGAGTTTCAATCCGCGCCCCCGCACGGGGGGCGACAGTACAAGCGGCAAAAGATACTTTGGAATCTTTAAGTTTCAATCCGCGCCCCCGCACGGGGGGCGACCCTGAAAGAATTGAGGGACAACCTTGGGATGGCGGTTTCAATCCGCGCCCCCGCACGGGGGGCGACGATCAACACGTAGACGAGCTGGTCCATCTCGGGGTTTCAATCCGCGCCCCCGCACGGGGGGCGACCGCCGGGGAATGTCCCTCGGCTGCCGATGCGTTCAGTTTCAATCCGCGCCCCCGCACGGGGGGCGACCACCTTCCCGGCATAGGTCGTTGGTGTGGTTTCGGTTTCAATCCGCGCCCCCGCACGGGGGGCGACAGAGAGCGCCAACAAGAAAAGAGTACAGTATGAAGTTTCAATCCGCGCCCCCGCACGGGGGGCGACTTTTTATCACGAGTTGCAATTGGTAAACAGAGCAGTTTCAATCCGCGCCCCCGCACGGGGGGCGACAGACCATTTGCGTAATGGCCTTAAAGGATAACTGTTTCAATCCGCGCCCCCGCACGGGGGGCGACCCTTCAATTCTCGAAACTTCAGTTCCAAGAATCGTTTCAATCCGCGCCCCCGCACGGGGGGCGACACCATCTATAGTTTTTTAACTGTTATCATAGCTGTTTCAATCCGCGCCCCCGCACGGGGGGCGACTATCCAAGAATTGTTAATGCCGTCCTGTAAACCTCGTTTCAATCCGCGCCCCCGCACGGGGGGCGACGCAGGTCACTTTTGGCAAAAGTGACGGGTCGCTTGTTTCAATCCGCGCCCCCGCACGGGGGGCGACATTGGGGGTTGCTTGCTGAAAAAGGTGATCCTGGTTTCAATCCGCGCCCCCGCACGGGGGGCGACCAATGGTATTGAAGATTGTTGCAAGATGGCATGGTTTCAATCCGCGCCCCCGCACGGGGGGCGACAGTTGCTAAATGGGCTGCTGGTTTATGGTTATTGGTTTCAATCCGCGCCCCCGCACGGGGGGCGACGCCATGTATCGCCTTTTTTCCTCCATACCTTCTTGTTTCAATCCGCGCCCCCGCACGGGAGGCGACAATTCACAATTAACAGTATCATCACTTGATTTAAGTTTCAATCCGCGCCCCCGCACGGGGGGCGACCCTCGCGCGGGCGGGGATCGATGCCGTGCCTGCGGTTTCAATCCGCGCCCCCGCACGGGGGGCGACCCAATTTCTCGCGGATCGTTTTCAAAATGCAGTGTTTCAATCCGCGCCCCCGCACGGGGGGCGACCTGCTGATGTCAACGACATCTTCCATGGACTGATGTTTCAATCCGCGCCCCCGCACGGGGGGCGACCTCTATCAGCAAGATCCCGCCAAAGTTGAAAATGTTTCAATCCGCGCCCCCGCACGGGGGGCGACTATCGGTCACGGACTCAAGACCGATAGCCAATAGTTTCAATCCGCGCCCCCGCACGGGGGGCGACATCATGATCGATTTGTTGCTGTCTCTGGTTCAGGTTTCAATCCGCGCCCCCGCACGGGGGGCGACACCAAGGTCCACCAGGTCCTGGCGGGTCTGTTGGTTTCAATCCGCGCCCCCGCACGGGGGGCGACATGATCATGTTGCATAATTTAAAGAATAATGGAGTTTCAATCCGCGCCCCCGCACGGGGGGCGACATCAATTGTTGGGATAGCTTTCTTGTCAAGATCGGTTTCAATCCGCGCCCCCGCACGGGGGGCGACCCGACTCCGCTTCGCTACGTCGGGACTTCGGACGGTTTCAATCCGCGCCCCCGCACGGGGGGCGACCTTCTGGCGGCAACCTCCAGTCCAAGATCCGCGAAGTTTCAATCCGCGCCCCCGCACGGGGGGCGACGTACCCCGGTCCAGTTGGTCACCACCTCGCGCAGGTTTCAATCCGCGCTCCCGCACGGGGGGCGACAAAAATATTTCATTTTGCAAAGATGATATAATTGTTTCAATCCGCGCCCCCGCACGGGGGGCGACCATTGTGCTGGGCATTCAACCCATTTGAATTATTGTTTCAATCCGCGCCCCCGCACGGGGGGCGACAGCTGGGCCAGGTTGATACGACTGGACCGGAGCCGTTTCAATCCGCGCCCCCGCACGGGGGGCGACCAACGATTCTTCGAGGGACTGCCCAGTCCCTCGTTTCAATCCGCGCCCCCGCACGGGGGGCGACCGACATGATCGTGGACAACAAGACGATTTCGCGGGTTTCAATCCGCGCCCCCGCACGGGGGGCGACCTTATTCGGACCTATTTTTTTTCTTCTGTTCATTGTTTCAATCCGCGCCCCCGCACGGGGGGCGACCGGTGTACCCGTTGGCAAGCAGTTCCCCAACTGTAGTTTCAATCCGCGCCCCCGCACGGGGGGCGACTTGATGCCTTGCGCCATCCAGCCAATTGGCGGGGTTTCAATCCGCGCCCCCGCACGGGGGGCGACCCCCAATCTTGCGGAGACGACCAAGCAGGCTCTCCGTTTCAATCCGCGCCCCCGCACGGGGGGCGACAGTCGCCGTCTCCTAAGGAGACGACAAGTCGGAGTTTCAATCCGCGCCCCCGCACGGGGGGCGACCGATGACGTTGATAGCGTCATCGATAAGCTGGGGGTTTCAATCCGCGCCCCCGCACGGGGGGCGACAGTTACAAACGTTATCAGGATATTCTAGAAGAGCAGTTTCAATCCGCGCCCCCGCACGGGGGGCGACGATTCGCTGACGTGATAGACGTAGCCGCGAATTTGTTTCAATCCGCGCCCCCGCACGGGGGGCGACCAGAAAAATTGATTTTGGCGCAATGTTGCGACATGTTTCAATCCGCGCCCCCGCACGGGGGGCGACTCAATCCTACCGGTCGATTTAAGAATGTCATGAAGTTTCAATCCGCGCCCCCGCACGGGGGGCGACATTGCATTGCTAGCGTCAAATGGTAATCATTATAGTTTCAATCCGCGCCCCCGCACGGGGGGCGACTGGTAGATCCAGGATGGGACGGAAAGATAACTTTAGTTTCAATCCGCGCCCCCGCACGGGGGGCGACCTCCGAACTGTCTGAGTGTGTCTCCGATGTAATTGTTTCAATCCGCGCCCCCGCACGGGGGGCGACGGGCCGGGTGTTCTATACCCGGAAGGACCTCCAGGTTTCAATCCGCGCCCCCGCACGGGGGGCGACCCGTCTCCGGGGAGGACAATGACATCCCAACCCTGTTTCAATCCGCGCCCCCGCACGGGGGGCGACGAATGTTTGGTGGATCCATATTAAACCGCACCTATTTTGGGATACGTAGTTTTTCGACTTCGGGATCCAGGGAATTTTTCACCCACAATCGATCTGC
>JADGCV010000076.1 GCA_015228815.1 Magnetococcales bacterium
CTTTTTTTCGTGCAACAACTGGAGCCATAACAAACACATGTACACCATCACTCGCAGAACCATCCATCGATCCGGCTCGGACTGGAATTCCAGCAGGACCAGGAGGTAGACGTCGGATCCAGACCGGAAAGGGATACGCCAGATGACGTCACTTTCCCTTTTGGGCAATCCCGGCACGTGAAACTTGGATTTGACCGGCTCCATGCGATCCAGATCCAGGTCGATTACCCAAGGTTCATTCACGAACTGCCTGACCAGGTCCGACATCATTCGCGGATGGGAGTACAACTGATGGTAAAACCCATCGTGATCAGTCATGGACGTTCCTGACATTCCGCGGATGAAAAAACAGGGAACAGAGTCGCATTGTCAATTTCTCGGGTCTTCCAGTCGCAATGAATCAATACTTCCGAGGTGGTCCTTATCCAGCCCCACCGGCAAGTTTCCGGAATGGGGAAAACAATTCGCGGCGTGAAATTTCGGTCTGACGGGTACAGCTTCGACCCGTTCGGGCCAGGATGCCGTCCCGGGTCGCGATGACCCGTTCATGGGCGGCAAACACTTCGTCATTGCCGCGGTAACCGGTCATGTTGAGCACCAGGGGTTCGATAAAATGAACCCCGAGCGCCTCATGAAATTCCAGATGGGCCTTGCGTTCGGAGCCGTCGATGACCAGGGTGACCGGTTGGCCCAGGGCCAGGTCCTTTATTCCTGAACCTGCCTCCCGCCAGGAATCCAGCTGTTGGTGGTCGGCTGGGGGAATCAGGATTCGCACCAGACACCAGGGAGTCAGCAGGAGAAACATCCACCATCCCGCCACCTCCCGCAATGCCCGGGTGGCCGTTATGATGTGTGGATTGCCCCGGGGTCCCATTCCGGTCAGGTCCCGTTCCCATGGTTCCAAAAACAGGTTGCCGCCTTGCAAGGTGTACACCTGGGCGAAGGTTTCCATCAAGGCCAGAACACTGGCAGGTTGCTCCGTCGTCATCTGGTTTTCCATGTTCCCAAGTCTTAAGATCCTCGTGCCCTCATGTTCACGGTTTTTCCGTCGGCCCGATTTGCGTCAGAAGGAGTTCCAGTCGTTCCGCGAGCTTGCGGTAGAGAAAAAGTTCGCTTCCTTCGCGAAGGGCTTGAACAAAGCGTTGAATCCATGGGTGAAGAAACTGTTTGTAAAAAGTTTGGGCATCCATCGACCCGGGCGACCCGGGTGTTTGGGGATTGTCCAGGAGCAGGGCGAGAAATTCAAGCATGGTTCCCAGATAATCCCCCGGCAGTCCATCCACCGGTTCCAACCCTGCATCGCGATAGACCCGATGCAGGGCGCCAAGGTTGTTTCCCACCATCCGCCCCTCGTTCCAGTACGACATGAACGGGGGGGCGATGGTTTTGGGAAAGCCGTTGAGAAAAAGGTGGGTGTGTTCCCCCTGCCAGCGATCCAGGGGCAGGGTTTCCAGTTCCGCCACCGCTTCCCCGAGCCAGGGAAGGGCGGGCATCCATTCCCGCAACCGTTCCAGGGCATCCTCTTCGGGATAGGCCAACAATCCGGCCAGAATCCGCAGTTCCATGAGGGTCTCCGCACTCACCAGGGATAGGCGTAGATTCCTGCCGACATGAAATAAACCCGCAGCAGAAAACCGCCGTTGAGTACCAACAATGAAGCAGTCACGATCGGCACCTTGCCGCTCCAGGAACCGAAGACGCACTTCAATTCCATGATCAACGGAATGATCAGTCCACAAAGGATGAACCCAAACAGCCATCCCTGATCGTTCCACAACATTTCCGCCGAACGATAGCCCCCTTCGGAACCGGAAAGAGTGAAGTTGAAGAAAGAGAAGATGATGATCAGTTCCGCCGTGATCAGTCCAAGGTCGATCCGCTCATACAAGGCACGGATACTGTGATCGACCCGGTGATAGATGAAAACATACATGACGATGAGCAGCCATGCCATGGCGGTCGAGAAGGCGGAGACGGTGAACAGAATGGGAACGGCGGGATTGTGCCACAAGGTGACCGCCGGAAAACTTTGCAACAGCAGGCCGGTGTAGACGGCGGTGCCAATGCCGGTGACGATTCCGACCCATCCGAGAAAGGGATGAATCTTCTTGGCCATTTGGGCGATTTGAATCACGAGGGGCATCTTCAGGACCGGTCCCAGGATTGGCCAACCGAGGAGGCGTGGTTTTTCGACCATGTAGGGAAGGGCATAGAGGATTGCCGCCAGTTGAATCCAGACGATGAACTGGGAGCCCCAGGCGATCCACGAGTCGGGTTTGTGAAAGACGCCGTAGGGAGAGACGATATAGAAGACGGCCCACTTGTTGAGCAGATGCAAAAACAGCATCCCCGAACCGACGACCATCATGATCACGCCCGAGATCGCCCCCCACATGACCAGTTCCTTTTCCTCCCTGAGGTACATGTGGGTCAGAAAACTGACCGCGACGACCGCGGCACCCATCCCGCCCAAAAACAGGTAGACGGCAAACCAGGTCGTCCAGTGTTGCTGGGTGGCGAAAGTCAATGTTTCCATGGACCCCTCCTCACTTTTCCGGAATGTAATAGACGTTGGGGCGGGTGCCCAGATGTGCCATCAGCGGACGGGCCTTGCCCGAACGGACCAGGGCGGTGATGGGCGACTCGGGATCGTCGAGATCGCCGAAGATTCGGGCATAGCCGACGCACGTCTGCACGCACGCCGGTTCGCCCCCGGCCATCAGGCGATGATGACAGAAAGAGCATTTGTCCATGCTCGGCGTCTTGCGGTGCAGTCGTCCGTAGTATTCGCGTCCCTTTTCGATGTCGTCTTGCGTGGCGGGGTAGCGCGCATCGTAGGGGCAGGCCATGGCGCAGGCGCCGCAGCCCATGCACAGTTCCGTTTCCACCAGGACCACCCCTTCCTCGGTCTTGTGTGTCGCCCCACTGGGACAGACACTCATGCAGGGGGGGTTGTCGCAGTGGTTGCACAGTCGGGGGATGAAGCGTCTCTGAACCCCGGTTCCGTCCCCGATTTCCCGATCATGGACCTTGGTGCGCCAATGATCGGCCCAGACGGGGGTCTGGTTTTCCAACGAACAGGCCGCCATGCAGGCATTGCATCCGACACAGGTCGCCATGTCGATGACCATTGCATAATGCGTCATGAGTCTTTCTCCTTGCCGGACAATCAGATTTTATCAACCTTGATGGTGAATTCCTGCGAGCGGAATCCCGCCACCATCGGCTCCACCCAGTTGGGAATGAGTTTGTTGGTGGCGGTGCCGATGCCATGGCTCAAACGCAGGGCCTTGTTTTCCACCCCGAAGGAAGAGTGCAGAAACAGGGAATCGGGATGCAACTGGGCGGTGACATAGGCGGTACCGGTCGCCTGTTGTCCGGAACGGGTGTTGGTGAGGCGGATGGCGTCGCCGGATTTGATCTTCAGGACCTGGGCCCGGTCGGGATGGATCCAGACTCCGGTATAGATGTCCTTCTTGAAACGGTTGATGGCGGCGATCACCGGATTGTTGCTGTTGGTCGAACCGTAGGAGACGGTCGGGGTCTTGCCATAGGTGAAGTAGAATTCGTTCTCCGCCAACGCATCGACCATGGTTTTGCCTTCGCGGCACTGGGCCGGCAGGGTCGAGGCCAGAACATTGAAGGATGGCCCCTGTCCGCCCATGGATTGCAACCATTGAAACAGGGTGCCGAAAAATTCCAGCCGGCCACTCGTGGTCGGCAGTGCCATGTCCCGAGGCATGGAATGGCCCTTCATCAGTTCCTCGCGATGCTCCTCAAAGTAGATTCCTTCCTCTTTCAGGGTCTTTAACAGTTGATCCTGAGGGACGTGAATCCGTTCGGCGGTCGATGAAAAAGAAGTGTCACGGCAGGCCATGGAAAAGGGGCTGTTGGCGCCTGCCGCCTTGTGTTTTTCGTAGGCCGTTTTCGTCGCCTGGGCGGGAATGCCGCTCAGGGCTTCGAGCATGTGATGGAAATTGGCATCGCTGCCACTGATGATCTGGCTCATCTTCAGGAGGATGTCGGGGGTTTCCATCGTGTCGTAGAGCGGATCGATGGCCCGGAACCGGGTCACGAGGGCCAGGTCATGGTTGACCCCGTTGCCGTAAAGCGTCGGCTCGTCCCGTTCCAGATAGGTGGGATTGGGGAGGATGACATCGGCGTAGGGGACGGTGTCGGAGGGGAGGACATCGACCACCACCACCAGTTCCATGTTTTCATGGGAAAGGATGGTTTTCCAGTTGGTATCGGGATAATAGTGCCGCACCGGATTGGCGGCATTGATCAACATGGCGCGGGCCAGATAGGGTTGGCCATTCAACATCACCTTTCCTTCGACCGCCTCGCGCAGACCGGTGTCGGCCAGTGCGGGAACCGCCACCCCTTCACGTCCCGCAGCCCGTTCCTGCGCCGCGAAGACAAAGGACCAGGCGGGATGCTTGTGGGGAAAAGTATCGGGGTTGGAGAGGGCCTTGATCAGTTCGCCGACGAAGGGGATTCCGGCCATGGAGGTCATGAGGGGGCCGGGCATGGCCTTGCCTTCGCTTTTGGCCTTGTGCCAGTTGGCGATCTTGTGGCGGTATTCCGCCGCCATGATCCATCCCCCCTTGCGGTCGATTCCTCCGACCAGGGCCTGCAACATCGCCTGGGTCCGGCGCAGCATGTTGATGTTGGCATATCGGGCGCCGTGCCAACCCGGATCGATGATCGGGCGTCCGGCATGGGAGAATTCCTCGGCGATGCGCCGGATGACTGCGGCGGGAACCCCGGTCACCTTGCTGGCCGCCTCCGGAGTTTTATCCTTGATTTCGAGCATTTGTGCCTGGAGTACCGTCATCACCGGCATTCCTTGCACCTGCAATCCGTCGGCGGCGTGCAGGGCCGGTTTGATTTTTGCGCCTTTGGCATCGATCTCATTTTTATGGCTGTAGCTGGGCAAGGCGACGACGGCGCCGGTGATTTCATCGACGGCCTGGGGATGACCCTCGGCATCCATGGTCAACTGCCATTGACCATCCTTGCCGCGGTGGACCAGGAAGGGAAGATTGGTATGGTTGCGGATCGAATCGGCATCGTACCATCCCTCTTCCAGCATCACCTGCATGATGGCAATGAGAAAATCAAGGTCGGTGCCGGGACGGATCCGGATCCACTCATCGGCCTTGGCGGCGGTTTCCGACAGACGGGTATCCAGGGCGACGACCCGGGCGCCGCGCTTTCGGCCCGTGGCGAAACGGACCATCCGCGAGGTGGAGACGGCGCCGATGGAGGCGTTGTTGGCGATGAACAGGATATAGTTGGCATTGTCGAAATCGGGAAGGACTTCATCGTGAATATTGAAGTTTCCGGTGACCGAATCGGTCCCGAGATGGCCCGAGGCGACGCAATGTTGCATCGGCGAGGCGACAATGTTGGGAACACCGTTGGAAAGGGCGAAGGGGACGGCCCAGTTCATGTAGAACACACACGAGGTCCAACCGCCGACCATCGTCCATTCCCAGGGCTGGATTTTGGCCCCCTTGGTTTTGGCGTCGATGTAGTTCCATGCCTCTTCCCAGGTGGCGGCACGGAATTTACCTTCCCCCCGTTTGCTCCCTTCGACGCGGATCAGGGGTGTCTTGATCCGATCCACATCATAAACCTGCCGTACCCCCGCCTGTCCGCGGGCGCACATCTTGCCGCGGTTCAAGGTCGAATTGGGATTGCCGTCGAGTTTCGTGATCCGGCGCTCCTTTCCGGTCCCCATCACCGTGGCCTTGATGTTGCAGAGCGAGGAGCAGAAATTGCATATGCTGTATACGCTCTCCTCGTGTTCCGCTTCATCCACCTTTGCTTTTGCCTCTTCCACCAGATGGAAGGGTTTGAGCAAACCCAACCCGGCCAGACCACCGGTTGCCCACATGAATCCACGTCTGGTCAATTTCGGATAATGCCATGCCATTCCCAGTTCTCCCCTGCTTGTTCACCCAAGAGATCGGTCTACTGGCTTTCTTAAAGTCAATCTTTGTGCCAAACATTCGGCCCGAAGCGTGCGCCCTGGAAAAAAAACATGTAAAAATTTGTAAAAATTAATTATTTATTGAATCTCCCAATCGGACCCGTGTTGGTTTTTCCGGGGTGATTTTCAGGCAGGGTGCGCTCACGACTGCCTTGGATGGCAGAGCCGCCTATGCCAAACTGACAACGATGACAGACGCATCCGACCCACGCCGGTCCCCAACCCTTAAACTGACCACCGAGGTATCCCATGTCTGCCGCGGCGCATCATGAACCGATGGTTTTTCTTCCGGTTCTGGACCTGTTGAACAGCTATTCCGAACCCGCCATCCTTCTCGACAGCCATTATTTCATCCATGGATGCAACCGGGCCTACGCCCAGGAATATGGCGAGGTCGATGTGCGGCAGGGACGAAAATGCCATGAAGTTTCCCATTCCTTTGGCAAACCCTGCGATCAGGAGGGGGAATCGTGTCCCATGCTCAACTGTCGCGAGTCGGGGCGGGCCGACAGGATGATGCATGTCCATGTCACCGCGAGGGGACGCGAATATGTCGAAGTGGAGATGCGACCGATCGCGGCGCCCGAGGGACCGCCCGAATATTTTCTGGAAATACTCAAACCCAGCCATATTGCCCAGGCGGTGGCCTCACCGGTGGGTTTGGTTGGCAGGTCGGAACCATTCAATCAGATGCTCGACCTGATCCGCCGTGTTTCGCCGAGTCGGGTTTCGGTGTTTTTGTCGGGGGCCTCGGGAACGGGCAAGGAAGTGGTGGCGCGGGCCATTCATGATGCGAGCGATCGCAGTGACAAACCGTTCGTCCCGGTGGAATGTTCCGGATTGACCGAATCCTTGTTCGAAAGTGAACTGTTTGGCCACGAGAAGGGGGCTTTTACCGGGGCCTACTCGAAGAAAAGGGGATTGGTCGAGGCGGCCCATGGTGGCACCTTGTTTCTCGACGAAATCGGCGATGTCCCGATGCCGTTGCAGGTCAAGCTGTTGCGGCTTCTTGAGACCAAGACCTACCGCAAGGTAGGGAGCGTCGATACCCGCCATGCCGATTTTCGCCTGATTTCCGCCACCAACCAGGATTTGCAGGCCATGGTGGAGGCCGGAACCTTTCGTCTGGACCTGTACTATCGCATCTCCGTCTTTCCCATTCACATTCCCTCGCTGAGCGAGCGCCGCAAGGACATTCCGCTCCTGGTGGAAACCCTTCTCCAGCGCATGGAGGGATTGCGCAGCCATGGCATCACCGACCTTGCCCTCAAAGCCCTGGAACACTATTCCTTTCCTGGCAACATTCGCGAACTCCTCAATTTTCTTGAACGGGCCTCCCTCCTGGCGGAAGAAGGCCCCATCGACCTGAAACATCTGCCCCCGGCGTGCCAGGAGGTCCTCCCTGCCGAAGAGTCAGGTAGTGCGGGGGAGACCGTCCTTTCCCTCAAGGAGGTCGAACAACGCTATATTCAGCAGCTGCTGGAAAGCTCCCAGGAGGATCGCCGCAGTCTGGCCCGAAAGCTGGGCATCAGCGAACGGACCCTCTACCGCAAAATGTTTTCCAAAGCGGAAGATGATCAAGATTGAGAAGGTTTCATCCAAATTCCAGAAACAATATAAATCATCGTTAATCCTGACAAAAAGTCGTTTCGCACGATTAATCTTTAAATATATCATTTGATATGCGATTATGATTTGTGGCACGCGATCATTTAATATATTGAGAGAGACAGTGCAGACAACACCGCAAAATGACCTTGCCCTTCGAATCAAACGCCTTCGTACCCGCATGGGGATGACCCAGGTGGCGTTGGCCAAAGAGTTGGGCGTCTCTTTTCCTACGATCAATCGCTGGGAAAATGGCAAGGCCAAACCGTCCAGACTTGCATGGGAACGCCTGTTGGAACTTGCCGGAGAGGCCGAGAATGGGCGCGCGCATGCAACTTAAGAAATGATTATTGGTTATACGTAGCCTATCATTGTGCCACGCCAACGCCACGGTTGGTCAAAGTCCAGGATCCGTTTGGCAAGCTCATGATTAAGGAAAAGGGGAGTCTTCTCATTTCAGCCAGTGCCATTCTA
>JADGCV010000077.1 GCA_015228815.1 Magnetococcales bacterium
TGATGGGTTTTTGCATGGCGGTTGGGATGATGATGTCCTGGCGACGGCTCAAGGTTCGTGTTCGCGGGAGGAGACGCCACGAGGATTCGATATTCAGGCAATCCAGCGATCCATGTGTCGCAATGCCATCAAAAGGTGTTCGGGATCCTGGGGATCGGGCAGGGGCTGGCCCATCCATTCGAGCAGACGAACGATGCCCCGGGTTGCCGGAACCCGAGGATAATAGCCATCCGCAGCGAAATGGGCAAACTTCATGACGCGGAACAGATTGAACCAATGAAAAAATCGTTTCGTGAACGAGGAGATGGTGGCCGTGTTGGCGCGCATTTCTTCAAGGGCCTCGGGAAAGCGCTGTCCGGCCAGAAAGGGGACCAGGGCGCCCAGGGCGTCGTCCACGATGGCCTCCCCCGACTGGAACAAGATTGGAACAGTGTTGAAAAAAATCTTTAGTTCCTCGTAGATGCGTGGGTCATGGATGAAAAAGGTTTCCTCTTCCGAGTCCTGCCATTGTCCCATTGCCCGTCCGGTGCCAAAAGGGACACGGTGGGAAATGCGGGGAGACGGGAATACCGTCGTCGCCGTCAGGTCGGAGAAAAGACCATGGGCCATCACCTTTTGCAGGAAATAAAAATCCTCGCCCGCCTGCCTCTGGTTCATTCCTCCCACCCGACGATAGGTCGCCGCTCGTACCGCCATGGCCGAGCCGACCGTGTGAAAGGAATGTGGAAAACCGGCATGGCGCAATCCCAGACGATGCGCCCTCAGGAACAGTTCGTATCCGACGATCCCGGCCCGGTGTCGCGCTTCCAAGCCCTCCAGGGGATGCTCGAAATAAATCGAAGCCGCGACCATTTTTGGCCGGGCCGAAAATTGTTCCGTGATTGCCAGGAAATAATTATCGGCGACGCGGCAGTCGGCATCGAGGGCCACGATGATCCCCCCGGAGGGGCGTGGTGGATCCAACAAGCGACGGGCCGCCTCGTCCATGCCGATGCGGCGGGCCAATCCCACCCCCGCCTGCCGGTGCGGCAGACGGGGGTGGAATGCGACGGACACGTCGAAGAATCGATCGGTCCGACCCTCGGACCAGGAGCGCAACTGTTCCAGGGTTTCCTGGTTTCTCTGGTGAACCGGGGCCGCATCCTTGTCGGAACCATTGACCACGACCAGAACATCGATGTCGGCCTCGGGCGGCTGGCAAGCGGCCAGGGAGTCGAGGGTGGCCAGTGGTTCGGGCTCGTCGCGGCAGGGGATGACGACGACAAGCCGGGGTCGCCTGGCTGCCATCAAACTCAATAGCGGACCAGTTTGACTTCAATGACGTTGGGAACCTCCAACAATCGATCCATGATCTCCTTCGGGACATCCTGATCAATGTTGATGAACGCCACTGCCGACCCCCCCTGATGGGTCCGCCCCAGATGAAAATTGGCAATGTTGATTCCGGCATCGCCCAGGATGGTTCCCACCCGTCCGATCAGTCCGGGGGCGTCCTGATTGGCGACGAACAGAAGATTTCCCTCCGGATTGGCCTCGACCGGGACTTCGTTCATGGAAACAATCCGTGGCCGTTCGTCGAAGGAGAGGGTCCCGGAGATGAACCGTTGCCGCTTTTCAGTCGTGATGATGACCGAAATCAGCGAGGTGAATCCTTTTTTCGATTGTTCCCGCGTCGTTTCGGAAACGGTGATGCCCCGTTCGCGGGCAATCAACGGCGCATTGACCAGATTGACGCCTGTTTCCAGCATCGGGGTCAACAGGGAGTTCAGCAGGGTATTGGTGATCGGTTTGTGATTGAGGGCCGCCACCCCCCCCTCATAGATCACTTCGATCGATTGGACGCCCGCCTCGGTCAGTTGTCCCAGGGTGGTCCCCAGTTTGTCGGCCAGATTCAGATAGGGACGCAGCGCCGGAAGTTCCGTTTCGGAGACCGCCGGAATGTTGAGGGCATTCTGCACGGTCCCCTTGAGGAGAAAATCGGAAATCTGTTCGGCGATCTGGACCGCCACCTTGACCTGGGCCTCGGCGGTGGAGGCGCCCAGATGGGGGGAGAGGACAACGTTGTCCAGTTCGAACAAGGGACTTTCCCGGGCCGGTTCCTTTTCGAAGACATCCAGTCCCGCCGCGAACACCTTGCCTGATTTCAACGCCTCGTACAGCGCCGATTCATCGACGATTCCCCCGCGGGCGCAGTTGATGACGATGACTCCCTTTTTCATCCGGGCGAAGGCCTCGCCGTTGACGATGTGTCGGGTCTTGGCGGTCAGTGGGGCATGGATGGTCAGGATGTCCACCCGCGGCCAGAATTCGTCCAGGGTATCGACCAGGTCGATCCCCAGGTCATGGGCCCGGGCCCGGCTGATGAAGGGGTCATAGGCCAGGACGAACATCTTCATTCCCCGGCAGCGCTCGATGACCAGGGCGCCAATGTTGCCGGTTCCGATGATTCCCAATGTCTTTCCAGCCAGTTCCCGCCCCATGAAGCCATTTTTTTCCCACTTGCCGGCACGGGTGGAGGCAGTGGCGGCAGGCAGGTGGCGCGCCGCGGCCAACATCAGGGCCATGGTGTGCTCGGCGGTGGTGACCGAGTTGCCGAACGGGGCATTCATGACGATCACCCCCTGTTTGGAGGCCGCCGGAATGTCCACATTGTCCACGCCGATGCCAGCGCGGCCAATGACCCTGAGGCGGGTGGCGGCCTGGATCAGTTCCTGGGTCAGGCGGGTCGCGGAGCGAATGGCGATGCCATCGTAGTCGGGAAGTTTGTTTTTCAACTCTTCCGGCGACAGGCCAGGAAGATAATCGACCGCAATACCGCGGCTGCGGAACACCTTTTCCGCCTCGGGGGACATTTTATCGGAAATCAGGACTTTTGCCATGGTGATGACCTCGTTGGTGCGGTTATGATTCATGCTCGGCGATGAACATGAGGCCGCGTCCGTCTTGATGGTTCCCGCCGAACCGCGGGGACTAAGGTTGATGCGTGACCTTCGCCGATGTGCTCCCGGTCCCCGATCGGGGGCCATCGCGGAGTTGTCCTTCCGGCGAATAAAAAGTCCCACTTTGACACAGCGAGGAACTCTTTACAACCGTGGACGATCGACATTTCTCTGGACGGGTCCTCGCGGTCGCCGGGACCGATCCCACCTGTGGCGCCGGTCTCTCCCTCGACGTTCGCATGATTCGCCATCTGGGCGGGATTCCTCTGGGTGCCGTCACCGCGGTCACCGTACAGGATACCGCATCGGTTTTTCAGGTCCATCCGTTGCCGGGAATCCTTGTCGCCCGGCAGATGGAGGCGGTACTGGATGACCTCGGCGCCGATTGCATCAAATTGGGAATGTTGGCGACCGCTGATGTCGTGCGGGCGGTCATCGGGGTCATCGAACGTCATCCACGAATTCCGGTGGTCGCCGATCCGGTGGTCGCCGGAACGGGAGGTGGAATCCTTCTCGACGCCGAAGGATTGGAACTGTGGCGCCGTCGCCTGATTCCCCTGGTGACCCTGGTGACCCCCAACCTCCCCGAGGCCCACATGCTTGCGGGACTGCCGTGGCACCCACTCATGCCCGTGGCATCCGTCGCATTCCTCGCCTCTTCCCTGGCGTCCCTGGGGTGTTCGGTGCTTGTCAAGGGTGGGCATGGACAGGGGGACCGGATCACCGATCATCTGTACCACCAGGGAAGGGTTCTGGAGTATCGGCATCCGCGGCTGGAGGGACCTTCCTTTCACGGTACCGGGTGTGCCCTCGCTTCCGCGATCGCCACCTTCCTGGCGTTTTCCACGCCTTTGGAAATGGCCGTCGAGAAAGGGGTTGCAACACTTTTGAAAGCGATGGAAAATGGCTCGGGCATGGGTCGGGGACAACGGGTCCTTGGCATTTGAGTCGTGGCTGTACATGGGCGTTCATTCCGCTTCGAGGAATCTTTGTCATGATTGCCAGAAAAATAAAATTGATCCTGTTCGTCGGCTTGATGCTTCTGTCCGGCCCGGTTGCCGCCCTGGACTGGAGTTGCACCGAAATGAAGGAGTTTGTCGATCGCATGTACGAACTCGGCGATCACATCGCCAAAACACCCAAATTCGATGAATCGAGCCGTTTCGAATCGGGTATGAACACCATCGTCGATGTCCTCGATGCCATCGCACGGGATGAGGAGAAGCCTCAATTCACCAGCGCTGTCGAATCCATGAAGCGGCTGTGGAACATGGATACCTGGAACAACAAGCAGCGTAATGCCTTTCGGCGTTCGTTCGATGCGGTATCGGTGGGATTGGAACGGATCCACGCCCACTATTGCAACTGAACGCGCGCTCTGAAACGGGGGCGGGTTTCGGTCATTTTTCGGAAATGGGGGCGGATATGTCCAAGGTATTGGTTCCACTTGCCGAGGGATTCGAGGAACTTGAGGCAGTGACCATCATCGACATCTTGCGGCGCGCCGACATCGATGTCGTCATCGCCGGTCTGCGGGAAGGACCGGTGCGCGGGAGTCGGCGGACGGTGATCGTTCCGGATGTCGTTTTGGATTTGGTGGTGGACGATGGTTTTGACGCGATCGTCCTGCCCGGCGGCATGCCAGGGAGTCAAAACCTCAACGACGATCCACGCATCCATCGCTTGTTGGAGCGGTTGTCGCGGGAAGGCCGGATCACGGCGGCAATTTGTGCCGCGCCACTGGTGTTGGCCACGGCGGGATTGCTCCGGGGGCGGCGCGGAACGAGTTTTCCGGGGGCGATTTCCCGTGAATTGATGGCAGGGATGGATTATCAAGAAAATGCGGTGATCGTGGATGGCACGGTCGTCACATCGCGGGGGCCAGGGACGGCGATGGATTTTTCCTTGACTCTGGTTGAGATGCTTATGGGGATGGACGTGCGCCGTCGGGTCGAAGCGCCGCTGCAACGCCCCCGGTAACGCCCCCGGTCGGGTTGCGTGTCATGGACCATCCCGTCAATTTCGCGAGCGGGCACGGAGAGGAACGGCCCTGTCCCCGGAGGCCTTGCGTCCCCGTTTTTGTGGCGCCAGGGGGCGTTGAAGCAGGGACTCCAGTCTGGAAAGAAACGACTCGTCGCCCAACGGACGCCCGGTCCGTTCGTGTTTGCGAAGAAGTTCCGCGGTCTCTTCCGACGTCCCGACAGACAGAAATTCAGCCCAATCCGCCACTCGTGTCAATAGGGGGGGCGTTTTGACCAGGATGTCATCCGTCTTTGACATATGGGCCTTGGCACTGCTCCAGGGATGGTCGGATGGGGTCGGCGCCAGTTGCGATCGAACAGGATTGAGTTCGATGAAACGCGCGGCGGCGAGAAGATGGGCTTCGTCCATGGGAAAGGAGGCAAAGCGCCCTTGCCAGAGATGACCTTGCCATTTTTCGCGGGCGTTGATGGACTGGGTGTATCGACGATGCGCCTCGCCAATCGCCTTGCGCAGCCCATCCGACGAACCGGGAACGGCAATCAGATGGACATGATTCGGCATGAGACAGTAGGCCCAGATTTCCACCCCGATGCGGCAACACCATTCAGTCATCAATTCCAGGTACAGGCGATAATCTTCATCCTGAAAAAAAGTCCGCTGCCGCCGATTCCCCCGTTGCGTGATGTAATGAGGTTCTCCCGGAATGACCGCACGCGCAAGTCTGGCCATGAAGATCAACCTGACAGTGTTATTTAACAGGGTAAGACATGTACAGCCTACTGTTCCTTCATTTCCGAGTGCAAGGAAAAACCATATGCTGTCCCCCTGATTGAATCCCTCCGGGCGTTACTCGACCGTAACACTTTTTGCAAGGTTGCGTGGCTGATCGACGTCCGTCCCCTTCAGAACGGCAATGTGATAGGCGAGCAACTGTAGCGGAACCACATAAAGAATCGGGGCTGTCAGTTCGCTGCATGGATTCATTGGAATCAGGTCGTCCGCCTTGCATTCGTGGGTCTCATCCCGATGCTCCTGCGTGATGACGATCAAACGCCCACCGCGTGCCCGCGCTTCCTCCAGATTGCTCACCACTTTCTCGAACAATGGATCCTGCGGCGCCACGACGACGACCGGCAACTCTTCGTCAATCAATGCGATCGGCCCGTGCTTCATCTCTCCGGCGGCATACCCTTCCGCGTGAATGTACGAAATTTCCTTGAGTTTCAGTGCCCCCTCCAGGGCAATGGGAAAACAGGAGCCGCGTCCAAGAAAAAGAAAACCATTCGCGTACATCAGCTTTTGCGCCAGCACATGTATGTCATGGTCCCGAACCAATACCTGCTCCATCAAAGCGGGAACCTGCATCAACTCTTCGACCAACCTTTTTTCATCCGCTTGCGACAGTCGTCCATTGAGACGGCCACACGCGATCGCCAGACAGGCCAGGACCATCAATTGCGTCGTAAACGCCTTGGTCGATGCCACCCCGATCTCGGGTCCCGCCTGCGTATAAAGGACCCCGTCCGATTCCCGTGCAATCGTCGATTCGGGGACATTGACGATTCCCAAGACCTGCTGTCCCTCCCCCTTGGCGTAACGCAGCGCGGCAAGGGTGTCCGCCGTCTCGCCACTCTGCGAAATCACGACCATCATTGCCCCGGAAACCTGGGGTGGCTCGCGATAGCGATACTCCGAGGCAATCTCGACCCCTACGGGAATTCGCGCCAGCTTCTCGATCCAATACCGCCCGACCATGCCCGCATGCAGCGATGTGCCACAGGCGACGATGGTCAGATACGATACCCGTGCCAGGTCGATCTTCTCGATCAAACCCGCGATTTCCACCGTCCGGGTGTATGGGTGGATCAATCCCTTGAGCGTTTCTCCCAGGACCGAAGGTTGCTCGAAGATTTCCTTCTGCATGTAATGCCGATAGGGCCACTTGTCCGCGGTTTCGGCACTGACCCGCGATTCCTTGATCGGACGTACCACCCTTTGCCCGTCCAGATCGGTGATCCACACTTGATTTCGTTCCAACGTCACGAAATCATTGTCTTCAAGAAAAATCATCCGCCGTGTATACGGCACCAAAGGTTGCGCGTCGGAGGCGATGAACTGTTCTCCCTCGCCCAATCCCACGATCAAGGGCGAACCACGTCGAACCGCAAACATTTGATGTTCCACCCCCTGAATCATGATTCCCAGTGCAAAGGCCCCCTCCAGATGATGGATTGCCGCGCAAACCGCTTCCCGCGGTGCCAGACCCCGTTCCAGTTCCCGCTCCACCAGATGCGGAATCACCTCGGTATCGGTCTCCGAGAGAAAGGTCACCCCCGCTTCACTCAGTTCCTGTCGCAGTCGCCGAAAATTTTCAATGATTCCGTTATGCACGACAACGACACGTTTCGATCGGTGCGGATGGGCATTGTCCCGCGTTGGCGCCCCATGCGTGGCCCATCGGGTATGTCCAATGCCGAGGAATCCGGTCAGGGGTGTTTCCCGCACCAGATTCTCCAGATGCAGCAGTTTTCCTTCGGAGCGCCGAATATCAATGTGTCCATCGTGGCCAACCGCAATGCCTGCGGAATCGTAACCCCGATATTCCAGGCGTTTGAGCCCCTCCAACAGGACTGGAGTGGCGTTACGCTCGCCGATGACGCCGATGATGCCGCACATGCCTGCCTTCACTCCCGTCCACGACAAAGTAGTTTTTCCACATCGGGATCAAGGGCGTCTTTTACCCACGATCCGCACCGCCATGCAAAACGCATCG
>JADGCV010000078.1 GCA_015228815.1 Magnetococcales bacterium
GCCGGTGTCGGCACGATGTACGTCACCAACGAGCAGATGATGGAAATCGCCGTCAACAAACTGGGCGAACTCAAGAAAGACTCGGAAAAGATGATGGCCCGCGACCTGCACGAGTTGATGCGCGCCTGGGAAAACTATCATCGGATCTATGCCGGCGAGGCCCATCTGCGCCACATGCTGTTCCGCAAGGAAACCCGTTATCCGGGATTCTACTACAACATGACCTACAATTTCGTTGACGAAAAGAACTGGAAATGTTTCGTCAACAGCAAGATCAACCCCGCCACCGGCGAATGGACCGCCTTCAAGCGGGCACACAAGGATCTGGTACCCAAGCCGTAAAAAGCACCGCCGGGAAGGGGGCGCCAACCAAACGGCACCCCCTTCCCGTCACCATGTCAACACGCCACAATCGCAAGAATCTCAAATGCGATGGCCATCGAAAAAAAAGTTTCTTGACCTTCGCCGACATTTTGGATAGCCTGTTTTCCATTGCTGCCGTTCGTCCACTACGTTATTTGGCGCGGCAGCCTACACAAAGCCCCGAAAGGGGCTCTATTTATTTGACGTTATTCCGAAAGGAAAATATTGCATGGATCGCTATGCGATTTTTGTCGATGCCGGCTATTTTTTCAAGGCCGGTGCCGAAGCTGCAACTGGTCTCGCCATCCCCCTCAAGCAGACCCTCACCCGCAAGCAGGTTTCAGTAAAATCGCCCCGCAAGATGCTGGATGATCTTTGTCAAGCGGCGGCAGCAATGTCCGACAATCTTCCCTTGCTCCGCGTTTATTGGTACGACGCCATGCCAGGACTTGGCGCAACCCTTGAACAATCGGTTCTCGCTTCGCTGGCTGGTGTCAAACTACGACTCGGTGCATTGAACAGTGCCGGCAAACAAAAGGGCGTCGATTCTCTCATCGTAACCGACATCATCGACCTTGCCAGAAACCGGGCGATCTCTGACGCCGTTGTTGTCACCGGCGACGAGGATTTGCGCATCGCCTTCCAGGTCGCGCAGTCGTTTGGCGTGCGGGTGCATATTCTCGCCGCCGGCGATCCCACGAGAAACGTCAGCCTGTCACTTCAGATGGAGGCCGACTCCGTGACAGCCCTTGATTCTGCCTGGTTCACCAAACATTTCGACCTGAGTACGCCCGCGCCACAGATGCCCACCAACATACCTCCAACCACTCAGATAACCGGCCTGGAAGCCGCCGCCAAAGAGGTAATTTCTGGCACGCTCGCCAACATGAAACCGGATCAACTCACACAACTGGCCGCGCATTTCACCACCAAAAGAACAATCCCGTCGGATATCGACGGACCATTCATCGCCAAGGTGGCCCACGCCCTGTCCGGGCAGCGGTTGACCGGCACTGAGATGCGACACATCCGAGGCATGTTCATTACCTCTGTCCACGATCTCATCGCCAGAAGACCGATCTGAACGATTACGATCCGGTTGCCGGAGGGTTCCTCTTTGTGGCAATATGAGCCTGAGGTGCGTTACGAGTATCGATTTACTCATGGACCGGATGTGATGGCTTTCTTTTCCATTGCACACGGGATATTCCGCTCAAGTTTGCCCGGGGAACTTCCGAGGAACTGATCAGGATGATTCCCCCCAGGGATTGGGACAACCCGCATGGATCCCTCAAGAAAGAGAGTAAGAACAATGAGCTTAACCGGATTGAACAACGTCAACGCCTATGCGGCCAAACCACCCGAACAGGTTCTGGACAAGATTCGCAACATTGCCGACGAAATCAATACCATGTTCGATGAAAAGGGGACGCAAGGGGCCATCGCCGTATCCGATCGTGCCAAGAGTTTCTCCAAGGAGGCGTTTCAGATTTCGCTCCAGGGCGACAAACTGGCCCAGGGGCCGTTTTACGCCAGACCACGGTAGGAACGACCGTCCCGCCCCTTCCTCCGCCCGCGGGATCGGGAATGATCGTTGATCCGCGGGTGGCCGTTGGAACCAGGAATGTGAACCGTTCATGGAAGAATTCTATCGTTTGCGTCGGTTGCCACCCTACGTCTTCGCGGTGGTCAACGAACTCAAATATGCCGCACGGCATCGCGGCGAGGACATCATCGACTTTGGCATGGGCAATCCGGACCAGCCAACGCCACAGCATATCGTCGATAAGATGGTTGCGGCCATTCATGACAGCCGCAACCATCGGTATTCCCTGTCCGTGGGGATCGGCGGTCTGCGGCGGGCCATCTGCGCCTATTACAAACGCCGTTTCGAGGTCGATCTTGACCCGGTTTCCGAGGCGATCGTCACCATCGGTTCCAAGGAAGGGTTTTCCCACCTGGCCTTTGCCATGACCCAGCCGGGAGATACCATCCTCGTCCCCAACCCGACCTATCCGATTCACGTCTACAGCTTCGTCCTGGCCGGAGCAGATATTCTGCACGTCCCACTCAACAAACCGATGGACTTTTTCGAAAATCTGAAAAAGGCCATCGAAAGCGCCTGGCCAAGGCCCAAGGCAGTGGTCGTCAACTTTCCCTCGAATCCGACCGCTATGGTGGTCGATCTTGATTTTTACGAGCGGATGGTCGCGTTTGCCGAAGAGTACAACATCTACGTCATTTCCGACATCGCCTATTCGGAAATATGTTTCGATGGCTACCGGTCGCCAAGCATGCTTCAGGTCAAGGGGGCAAAAAACAGGGTCGTCGAGTTTTATACCCTGTCGAAAACCTACAACATGCCGGGATGGCGTGTCGGATTTGCCGTGGGCAACCCAACCCTGGTACGCGCCCTGGCCCGCATCAAATCCTACCTGGATTATGGCATGTTTCAACCCATCCAGATCGCCGCGACGGTGGCATTGAACGGACCCCAGGAGTGTGTGGATGACATTCGCCAGGTCTATCAATCACGGCGTGATGTCCTGATCGAGGGACTCGACCGTGCGGGTTGGCAGGTCGAACCGCCGCTGGCTTCGATGTTTGTCTGGGCAAAAATACCCGAACCCTTCGTCAAGATGGGTTCCCTCGAATTCACCAAACGCCTCCTCAAAGAGGCCAAGGTCGCGGTCAGTCCGGGAATCGGTTTTGGCCAATATGGCGATGAATTCGTCCGGATCGCCCTGATCGAAAATGAACACCGCACCCGCCAGGCGGTTCGCAGCATCAAACGTTTTCTCAATGCGGGAGGCGACGTCGCTTCCTGATCCGGCCATCATGCGTTTATCGTTCATTTTTGTGAATCGCCATCATCCAGCCCCGTATTGCCCCCGCACCACGGTCCGACCATCCTTGCAATAAAGTTCCACCAAACCTTGGCCTGGGTTCATGCTCACGATAATATAGGGGGCGGTTGCGACCATTTGAGACGCAAAAACGAGTCCGAAGGAAAAAGGACAGGGAAATCGATGAATCGACCGGTGGCGCATGGAACTCACCTCGGTGTCATGATTCCCGAAGTGGTAGCGGGACTGGCAGCAAACGGAGCGGGCCGCTATCTGGATGCCACGTTTGGTTCCGGAGGGCACGCGGTGGGATTGCTTGAAGCCTCGGCACCCCAGGGAAAGGTCGTGGGCCTGGACCGGGACCCCGCGGCCATCGAGCGGGCCCAGGGACTCCTGGAGCGGTATGCCGGACGTCTTTTCGTCCATGAAGCGCCATTTTCCGAACTTGGATCGATGCTGTCGCAACAGGGTTGGGATCGGATCGACGGCGCGATTTTCGATCTTGGCGTCTCGTCGCAACAATTGGATACGGCTGAACGTGGATTTTCATTCCGTTTCGACGGACCATTGGATATGCGCATGGATCAGGGAAGACACACCGAAATCACTGCGGCACATCTTGTCAACGAACTGGATGCCCCCTCCCTGGCCCGGTTGTTTCATCAGCTTGGCGAGGAACCGCATGCAAAACGAGCGGCACGGGCCATCGTCGAGATCCGGGTCCGGCAACCATTCCGGACAACCCGGCAACTGGCAGCCCTGATGGAAGAAAAACTGCCGCGGGGACGGGTCGGACTGCATCCGGCGACACGCATTTTTCAGGCGTTGCGCATGGCGGTCAACGACGAACTCGAACAATTGCGCCTGGGTCTCTGGGCCGTCATGGAACACCTGTCCGCCGGGGGTCGCCTGGCGGTCATCAGTTTTCATTCGCTGGAGGACCGCCTGGTCAAACAAACCTTCAAGGAGGCCAGCACCCCGCCCCCCGTCACCGGTCCCATGCGCCTTCTCCCCCCCGAGGCCGCATCCCTGCCCTCCTTCCGCCTCGTCACCCGCAAACCGCGGACCCCCGGCATCGATGAACTGCGCGTCAATCCACGCGCCAGAAGCGCCAAGTTACGCATCATCGAGCGTCGTGAACACTCCCAACCCTCGGGGATCGCATGAAACTGGACACGTTCATTCCCGTGTTTCTGGTCCTGTTGCTGGTCCTGACCGCGGCCATCACGGTCACGTCGCGGACCTGGATGCTGGAGAGTCATCGAGAACTGCGCAACGAGGAACGAATTCTGATGCAACATCTGGACAAGGAACGGGAACTGAAACTGGAACTGGTCACCCGGACCGATTTGAACACCGTCGAGCGCCGTGCCCGTGAAGAACTCGGAATGCAGCCCATGCGCCATGACCAATGGCTCCCCCTGGGTGACTGACGATGGCCATTCTTCGCCAGAATCGCCACCGCCCCGACCCTCCGGAACGCAAGTCCCAGGTGAAACGGCAACGTGGCGCGGTGGCCAAAAGGCAGACCTGGCAACGAACCCCGGGGAACCGCGCCCCTGGAGCGGTCGCCGTCGGGCGAAAAGGCCCTCCCCTTCTGAAAAGGTTGCTTGGTCTCGTTCTGCCCTCGGGGCGAAAACATCCCGCCCCCGGACCCGTCACCACGAGAGAAAACAAACCGTCCCTCCGCCGCGAAGGAACATCCCTGATCGGGCGTCTCAAGGAGGCACTTCCACGACGCCAGCCGGGGAAAACAGGAATCAGGGGACGTCCCGTCGAATCGGGATCGGGACCAATCGCCATGGATGCCCCGTCCGCCAGGGAAACATTTTCGTCGCGGACCATCAACCCGCCCGCCCCGAGGAGGGAAACCCAGTCCTTTTTTGCCCGGTTGTTCCGGAAGAAAACCACCCCATCCCCCAGGCCGCCCGCCCCTCTGCCGCCGCCGCCTTCAAGGGACGCCGTGACATCCGGAGATCGTCAAGGCGCCGGATCGCGTTTGGCGCAAGGGTTGTTCCAGAAGGTCATCCAGTCGGTATCGCGTCCGCCGCCGGCAGGAAAGCGTCCCCCTGCGTCACGCCCCGTTCCCCCGCCGCCGCCACGAGACAGTGGTTCCACGGTCCGGGCCAAGTCGCCGCCCCTGATCCAGCGGCTGATGCAAGCAGGAGGGACGTCCCGTCCCCTCCAAAGGGCACCGATGCCGCCGCGTCCCCCGATTGCGCCACGTCCCTCGTTCATTCGCACGCTTTTCACACCGGGGAGCAAAGAGAAAAGTCCGTTTCGTCCGTCCCTGATCCGGTCGTTTTCCTCCAGCACCCCCGCCCCCTACGTGGACAAGTCCAACCCTCGGGCACGACTTGGGTTTCTGATGGGGGTATTCATGCTTGCCTTCTTCGTTCTCAGCCTGAGGGCGGTCGATCTGACGATCATTCAGGCCGATTCTTTGCAACAAAGGGCGCGCAGTCAACACAAGAAAAAAATTGTCATGACCGCCGACCGGGGTCGCATTCTCGATCGCAATGGCCGAACCCTGGCGATCAGTCTGCCGATGCATTCGCTGTCGGTGGACATCGATCAGGTTGACAACCGGGATCAACTGGCCACAAGCCTGGGACCGATCATCCACTTTCCGGTCACCGACCTTCGCAGCCGGTTGCTTTCCTTCAAACCGGGCAGCTTTCCAATTCTCAGGCGGAAACTGTCGCCCGAAACGGCGCGGAAAATTCGCAATCTGGACCACCCCGCCCTCTTTTTCATTCCCGAGAGTCGGCGATTCTACACCATGGGAGAAATCACAAGTCATATCCTTGGGTTCGTCAACTTCGAGGGCCGCGGACGGGAAGGGGTGGAACGCTCCTTCGAGGACGAACTGCACGGCATCAATGGCGCCCAGGTCATCAGTCACGACCGTCTGGGGCGCCCCATGCCCATGGTCAAAACGGTGACGGACCCCCATCCTGGAAGCGAACTGGCCATCACCATCGATACCACCATTCAATACATTGCCTATCGGGCGCTGCTCAAAGGGGTACAGGCAAGCCAAGCCAAGGCGGGAATGGCTGTGGTGCTCAATCCCGACAACGGCGAAATCCTCGCCATGGTGAACCAACCCAGTTTCAATCCGAACAATCTGCCCCAGAGCAAATCCAACGACCGCCGCAACCGGGTCGTCACCGACCTTTTCGAACCGGGATCGACCTTCAAGGTGTTCACCATCGCCGCCGCCCTGGACGCCGGCACCGTAACCCCCAGTACCGTCATCGACATCGAGTTTGGCAAAACCCGGGTTGCCGACCGCATCATCACCGACTTCCATCGTGGCGAACGGTATCATACCGTCAGTCAGGTATTGCAACGGAGTTCCAACGTCGGCGCCGCCAAGATCGGATTGGAACTGGGTCATGAAAAAATGGAACGTTACATTCGTCTTTTCGGTTTCGGCGCCCCGACCGGAATCGAACTTCCCGCCGATCCCAGCGGTGTCATCCCCGACATCACCCATTACCGCAAGGTTGGTCTGGCCAACCGTTCCTATGGCTACGGCATCACCACGACGCCACTGCATATCACCGCCGCCTTCGCCGCATCCATCAATGGAGGGATCTATTATCCGCCCACCCTGATTCGGGGAAAGATGGTCGATGGCGTCCTCGTTCCGTTGCACAAACCCCGTCAACCCCACCGGGTCATCAGCGAGGATACGTCGAAAAAACTCCGAAGCATCCTGCAATCGGTCGTCACCCCCGAGGGAACCGCCATCGAGGCGGCGGTGGATGGTTATCAGGTCGGGGGCAAGACGGGAACCGCCCGCAAGGCCATTCCCGGCCAGGGTTACGTTCGTGGGCGCTATTATGCCTCGTTTGTCGGCTTCATTCCGGTTGAAAAGCCAAAAGTGGTCATTTTCGTCAGTATCGACGAACCTTCCGGCATTTATTATGGTGGCAAGGTGGCGGCCCCGGTCTTCAAGGAGATCGCCCAGGAAATCCTACCCCGACTGTCGATCTTTCCCGATACCCACACCGCTCCCCCTCTGCCGGGCATGATGGATCCCCCTGTTCCCAGCGTCGCCCCCGTTGCGACCAAGGGGGCCATCCCCGCCGATCCCAATATTGCTCCCGCCGTGGAAGGAGTTGAAAATGTCAGTCTTGGCAAGGCCATCGAGATTCTTTCCAAACAGGGAATCGTGCCACGCATTCAGGGCCATGGAATGGTAAAATCTCTGGAAACGCCCAAAGAGGGGCCTCCCCGGCTGATCCTGCAATGATCCCATTGATTCAGGCTAATCATTCAGATTCCTTCTCCTTCCCGTGTTCAAAATTATTGAAAGAAAAAAGGGGTCTGGGGGATTGCCCCCAGGGTTTTGATTCTTCTTTTGACTTTGCTTTTGACTTTGTTTTTCC
>JADGCV010000079.1 GCA_015228815.1 Magnetococcales bacterium
CAAATACTTATATGACTCAGCATCGCCAAAAGTGGTGTGCTTTTCCCTCCCAGGCTCCCCCCAATGTTAAACCCGGGTTATGGCGAACTGGTGTTGATTCCGTGTTGCCAAACCACCAGCTACAAACGCGATTAGTGCTGCTGTTTCCGCATCCTCTCCTCGATCTGTACTTTCAGACCTGGGACCATCTCTTCCATAAGAATCAGCACCTCATCGAGTGATCGCTGATTCTCACTCTGAATAGCGTTGGCTTTCCTGAGGTTGTTCATGAACTTGATAACCGCCTCAGAGAATACAAGCCCGTGGCGGTAAAATTCGAGGCTGTCCTCAAGTCTGGCCACGATTTCCTGATCAAGTTCACGGTCGTTTTCATACGCCGCATCCAACAACTCTTGGTACATTTCATCCGAGAAGCTGATGGTGACGTTGTTTCTTCCTGGTTGATCGTCGTGTTGCATTTTCTCTGCCCTCGTTCTGTTCTTGTATCGGGTTCGCAATGCCTCCCCATTCAAACATACCCCATCATGTCATCGACTTTTGTGGCGACGATATACCGAGCAGGGTTCTCATCCACTGCCAATGCTTGAAAGTGAGACCTGCCGCAGGTGATCTTGGCATTTTCCTTGTCGCGCAGTTCATCCGCGAAAAGGCCGCCTTTGGTCTCCACGACGAAGTAGATGCGTTCCTCCCCGTCTTTCTCCACCAATACCGCCCAGTCCGGGTTGTAGGTTCCCAGCGGAGTGGGAACCTTGAACCATCCTGGCAGCTTGGCGTACACCCGCACCGCCTCATTCTTTTCCAATTGCTCGGCGAAAGAACGCTCCACGCCTGCCGAATCATACACCACATGCTCGTAAACCGATTTTTGGGTGTCCTGGAGCAGCTCCTTCAGGTATCCGGTCAGCTCCTCCTGCTCGAAGAGTTCCTGGGCATAGTAGTGGTCATCGCCGATGCGCTGGTACCGAATACCATCCACCAGCGCAAGACGCTTGGCGCGGTTGATGCTTTCGGAAGCCAGTTCAATGAACTGCTGGGGGTTGCGCCGAAAATCCTCCAGGCGTTCACTGCGGGTCAGGATACGGACGATGCTTCCCCGCGTGAGTCGGGTCTGGTCCTGCAACACCGTCAGCAGGTCGGGCAACTCGATATCGTGTTCTTCGATGACGACAGGAGCCGATTGCGCGGTTTCCTTGGCTTCAACGCCTCCCTTGCCGATGGCCAAGTCGGCCTTGCGGACCTGCATGCGAGCCGTCGTGACAGGTGGCCCGTTCTGGATGGCCTGAGCGCAATCCGCCACCAGTTGCTCGTTGTCGAACTCCACCCGGTAGGTAGTCTTGTGTTTGATGCGGTTCCAGAGGGATTGAAAGGCCTCGCCATGGAGAATGGCCTGACGGGTCTTGATCGTGACTCGCTCGTCGGCGTTCTTGATCTCCAGCTTGCCTGCCAGTTTGCGCAAAATATCCCGCACCTGGGGCAGGTGTGGCTGGAAAGGCTCTGGGAGTGGCAGGGTTCCCTCTTTTATCGCCGTTCTCAGGGAATCTTGAACCTTGCCCTTGGCATCCACCAGGCCTGCGTCCTTGAGGTGGTTCCAAAGGCGTTTCGAGGCCTCAATGCCCATGGGCGTGGTTTGTCCATCGGCGTTGGTGACCGGAATGGTCGCGAACACATGTTGCTCCACCATGCCAAAACGAATCCCGGTGTCTTTCTCGATTTCCGTTTGCAGGTTCGCGGCGAATTGCTCGTAGCTCTCGGTGGCAATGACGGTCAGGGTGTTGAGGTCGAAACCGCGCAACCGTTCCCCCTGCTGGTTGACGCAGAGGCGCAACCCCCGACCAATGGACTGGCGCCGGGCCATCTCCGTGCCCATGTCGCGCAACACGCAGATCTGGAAGACGTTGGGATTGTCCCATCCCTCCCGCAGGGCGGAATGGGAGAAGATGAATTTCAACCGGGTATCGAAGCTGAGAAGCCTTTCCTTGTCACGCATGATCAGGGTGTAGGCGCGTTCGGCGTTATCCCGGTTGGCTTGGTTGTTTTCGGCGGTATCGGCCCAGCGGCCCTTCTTGTCGATGGAAAAATATCCCTCATGGACCTCTTCGGGCGTAGCGCGGGTGTCCACATCCTGGAACAAAGTGTGATATTTGGGTTTGGCGATGGCTCGGCGGTATTCCTCCTCGAACATCACCGCATACTTGCCCTTCATGGGGGAGCCATCGGGGCCATAGGCGCGGTAATGCTCGACGACATCGATGAAAAAGAGCGAGAGCACCTTGATTCCCTGGGGGCGCAGGCGCAGTTCCTTGTCGAGATGCTCCTCGATGGTGCGGCGGATCATCTGCCGTTTGATGGCGTCCGAGTCCACGTCGCCCATGGCCTCACCCAGACGCAGGGAGAGTTCCTGGTTGGCCAACTCCAAAAATTCCTCGCCTGCCTTGCAGCCGATATTCTGCACCAGACAACCGGCATAGATGGGGCGGCCCGTGAGCTGTTCCAGATCATCGCCCGCCTTCACGGTCTTGACCATCCGGCGCACCTGGGTCGCCTGCTGACAATCCAACTCCACCCGGGCGGTGATGCCACGCTTGTTGCTGGTCTCCAATAACTTGACGTAGGGCTTGTTGTGTCCGCCTTGCACCAGAAGAGAGGCCACCTCGATCTGTTTCACCAGCTTGCGTTCGTAGGCGTCCACGGCATCCAGGCGATAGAGCATGTGGTGTTTGTCGGCGTGGGTGGCGGAATAGCGCAGGGTGCAGAGGGGGTGCATCTCACCCAACGCCTTCTTGCCCTGGCCTTCCAAACCGCCATCCACGCTTTGCGGTTCATCGACGATGACGATGGGACGGGTGGCGCGGATCAGGTCGATGGGACGTTCCCCGCCGGTTTTCTCGGTCTCCTTGTAGAGGTTGTTGACCTCCTTCTTGTTGATGGCCCCCACCGTCACCACCATGATCTGGATATGGGGGCTGGTGGCGAAATTGCGCACCTGTCCCAACTTGCCGGAGTCGTACAGAAAATAGTCGAAGGGGGTATTGGCGTAGAGCCCTTTGAAGTGGTCCGCCATGATCTGGAGAGACTTGTAGACCCCCTCCTTGATGGCCACCGACGGCACCACGATGACGAACTTGGTGAAGCCGTACCGCTGGTGCAACTCGAAGATGGTGCGCAGATAGACGTAGGTCTTGCCGGTTCCGGTCTCCATTTCCACGGTGAAGTCGCCGGAAGCCAGGGAATCCGACGGGCGCAAACCGTTTTTCAGTTGGACCTCGTGCAGGTTGGCCAGGAGTTCGTCATCCAGCATGCGCAGGCGGTTGCCGATGCCAAGGGCTTGCTCCTCCTCTTTTCCCTTGAAAAGCCCGCCATAAGACCGGCTGACCGTGAACTCGGTGCGGCACGCCTCCTGTCCCCGAAAGAGATCGCACACCGCTTCGATGGCGGCAAGCTGATAGTCCAGGTCGGGCTCGAAGTGGAGTTTCATTTTTTTTCTTCCGGTCTGGGTAGCTGTTTCACCATGCGGTCGAAGTCCGATTCCAGTTGATGATCGGCCATTACGCGGAACGTTTCATATTCTCTCTCGGCATGTTCTTTCGCCATCTGCGCCGACACCTTGCCTGCATCTTGCAGGATTTCCCGGTCGTTCAAGGTCAGAAACCCTTCCAGCTTCCTGACCCAGTCCCCCATAGTCATGGGGATGCGCCGCTCGGCCTGGGATTCGGCGAAGATCAGATATTGTTCCGCCAGATTGTTCAAGGCGCGCAATTCGTCCTCGTGCAGGTAGTTTTTGGCAATGACCACGTCCGCCTTGCGCACCCGCGCCCCTTCCCAGTTGGTCAGACCCATGTTGGGCAGGGTGCTCTTGGCGCGCTCTGCAATCAACTCGGCGGCGGTGTGGCCATGGATGGCATAGTGGACCTTGTTCTGCACCGTGGCGAAGAACTCCTGGGTCATGGGATGGTGCGGATCATAATCCACGCTGGTGGCGTAAATATCGGTGATCTTCTGATAAAAGCGCCGCTCGCTGGTGCGGATGTCCTGGAGGCGGCGGGTCAGCTCGTCGAAGTAGTCCGGTCCCTTGCCGGGGTTCTTCAGCCGCTCGTCATCCAATACAAATCCCTTGATGATGTACTCCTTCAGCTTGTCGCTGGCCCACTGACGAAAGCGTACCCCCGCCGGGCTGCGCACTCGGTAGCCCAAAGCCAGCACCATATCCAGATTATAATGTTCAACCTCCCGCACCACGTCCCGAGAGCCTTCCTTTTGAACTGTTCGGAAATACCGAACAGTTGCCTCCGGCTTCAGCTCCCCATCCTCGAAGACATGGGCAATGTGCTCGCTGATGGTTGCCTTGGACTTGCCGAACAGCTCCGTAAGCTGTTTCTGGTTGAGCCACAGGGTTTGGTTGTCCAGCACCACCTGCAAGCGGGTGCGGCCATCCTCGGTCTGGTAGAGCAGAATCTCCCCGGTGGGAGGCAGGGTATTCGAGGCCATGATCTCCCCCCTCACAGGCTGCGAATCCCGGCCAACTCGCTGGCGGGCAGGTTTTGCTCCAGGATGGCCGCCAGATTGGTCTTGGCCACATCGTCGAAGGCGTTGTCCCGGAAGACGAAGGTGGTGGAGACCGCAGGGGCCAGTTCCCGCCGCCAATCCAGGAGGCCCTGGGCCAGGGGGTCCACCTCCTTGCGGGTGATCTCCTCCGCCAGACAGACCAGCAACGCCCCACCGCCGATGGCGTGGACCGCCTTTCCGGCGATGGTCCGGGTCGTCATGGGCACGGTCAGTTCCAACCCTAGCTTGAGGAGGAGTTCAAACAGGAGATCCTGTTCGGAGCGATCCGGGAGGATATGATCGACGTGATCCAGCAGGGTTCGGTTCAGGTCTTCGGGGTTGGGATCCCAGGGTTTGAGGTTGCTGGCGTCCAGCTTGAAGACACGGAAACCCCGGTCCTGTTTGGCTCCATCACTCAGGTCGAGTTGACCTGCCTCCGTATCGTTGAGCTTCTTGATGACCCGCCGCACCCGCTCCTTGGTGATCTCGGCAATGGTGGGGTATTCCTTTTGACCGGTGGGTTCGGGGAGTTGAACCAGGATGAACCGGCGGTTGCCGCCATCCTGTTTGTTCAGATCGAGAACGGCGTGGGCGGTGGTGCCGGAACCGGCGAAGAAGTCCAATACGATATAATCAGTTTCCCTGTCTGCAATTTGAAGAAGACGATGGATGAGTCGGGTTGGTTTCGGGGTGTCAAAACCAAATCCTTTGCCAAGTATTCCGTATAATTCTTTTTTTGCCTCATCTGTATGGCCAGCCTCTTCATGCGGCAACCACGTCCAAGGAACAACACCCTCAACTTCTGATAAGTAGCGAATGACTTGGGGTTGGGAATCACCATCTTTTCCGTAATAGATCCTACCCATCGACTCTAATTTACGAAATTCAGACTCAATCATGCTCCAGCACCTACCTTCTGTTGGGCGATGCACGATACCCGACGGGGTTGTAATCTCGTACATTTGATTTGGACGATAGCCTTGAGCGGTCATTGGAATGCCACGCCAACGTCCCATGGGATCGTTATTTTGGTTTTTGTAGATATTAGCCTGCTCTTCAGTTAGTGAAATTTTTCCAGAATTTTCCTGAAACCGCTCAGATGAACGCGAGTAGACAAGAATGTATTCGTGGGCATCTCCGATTGATCCCCTATTCTCTCTAGAGTACCTCTTTTGCCAAACCAATGTTGCGATAAATCCATCATCTTCTCCAAAGATGTCATCACAAATACCCTTCAGATTTGCAAATTCATGGTCATCTACAGAAATAAAAATCACTCCATCCTCTCTTAACAAATTCCGCGCCAACCTCAACCGGGGATACATCATGTTCAACCAATCGGTATGGAACCTCCCCGAAGCCTCGGTGTTGCTGGACATCCGCCGCCCCTCGCCATCCACCTGCCCGGTCAGTTCCAGATAGTTGCGGATGTTGTCCCGGTAGTCGTCGGGGTAGACGAAATCCTTGCCGGTGTTGTAGGGCGGGTCGATGTAGATCAGTTTTACCCGTCCCGCATAGCTCTTCTGCAAGAGCTTCAACACCTCCAGGTTGTCCCCCTCGATCATGAGGTTTTGCGTGGTCTCCCAATCCACGCTCTCCTCGGGGCAGGGGCGGAGCGTGCCGGTGGAGGGGGTCAGGGCCAGGCGGCGGGCCTGACGCTTGCCGTGCCAATTGAGGCCGTACTTCTCCTCTCGCTCATCCACATGGCCGCCCAGCAACTCCTTGAGCACCGCGAAGTCGATCCTCCCCTCGGTGAAGGCCTCCGGGAACAGGGCCTTGAGCCGCTCGACGTTTTCGGACAGCAGGTCGGCGCTTTGCATTTCGGGGTCGTTGGGTGTCAGTTTTTTCATCAGACGATCCTGTTCAAAGTGAGGGGATCAGCAAAGACAATTGCGACTCGATCCGCTTGATCTCCAGATTCAATTCTACCTGGCGGTTGAGCTGTTTTTCCTTACCCGCCTGGCTCCGCAATCGAACGATTTCCCGTTCCAGCCGGGCGTGTTCATCGAGAGCGGCACGGCGGGCCACGGTCCGATTCTGCGACTCCGGCGGCATGAACTGGCCGGTGATGCGGGCGGCGGCAAGAGACTCGATCCGGTCCATCCATCCCTGATAGAGGGTGTGGAGGTTCGCCGCAGACTGCGCGTTCAGTGCCAGAGACGCCATAAAAGCGGTATCCAATGCGGACTCCAGCAGTGTGGTTCCGACCATTCCCCCATCCAGCACTACCTTGCCCGCTTCCCCTTGGGAAAAACGCTTGTGCGCCAGGGTGAGGGTCACCGTTTTCCCCTGGCTGGAGACCAGGAAAACGGGATAGGGAATCGCCCGGTGGATCAGTTCCAGCAACCGCGCTTTGGCCGCTGGCCGCAGAACCACGGTCAGCACGGCGATTTCACCATAGTCGCGGGTTTCGTCCCGAAAAGCGGGCACGCCGATGTTGGTGGGCTTGAGGGCGGCGATCCAGTGCAGGTCTTCCACACCGTCCTGAATAATCCGCTTGTCGGCGACCGTGGGCGCACCCTGTTCCAGCAGCAGCTTTTTCGCCACCCGCCTGTCCACCCGAACCTCCGGCGGCAAGGAGAGCGCCTCCAGAAGGGCGCCGCCGCTCATGGCCCGGCCTCCCGCCCCTGTTCCGGCAACAGCACCAACCACGCCACGACCTCGAAATCATCGATCCCGGCGAACTCTCCCTTCAAGGCATGAGTGCCACCCGGAGAAAACAGACTGGCCACCGCGCGCTCCTCCTGTTTGCCCACCACCGATCCCACTGCCTTGGCCAACAGCTTGACGAGGTACTCCCGCAGCCGTTCCGTGGCCCAGCGCCGGAACTGGACGCCACGCGGCGAGCGTACCCGATATCCCACGGCCAGAATGGCGTCCAGATTGTAATGCTCGATCATATCCTCCCGGATCGCTCCGAACAGGATCTCCTGTTTGAACTCCTCCTCAAGCTAGGGTTGGAACTGA
>JADGCV010000080.1 GCA_015228815.1 Magnetococcales bacterium
AACAAAGTCAAAACCCTGGGGGCAATCCCCCAGACCCCTTTTTTCTTTCAATAATTGAACCCAGAGGGTACCTGGGCAGTTACAGATTTTCTTCATCAACATTGAAAGAGGCGCATCGTTGCGATCAACAATACAATTGGGAAGCAACAACTCATGGAACCATATAGTGTTCTTTCAGCACGGAATTCATGTATCGGGGTGTTTGCTCACAACGAAGAAAAGAGGATTATACGTGCCTTGGACTGCATTGAACTCTGCCTGAAAGGATTGCAAGTACCCATCACGGTATTGGAAAACGGTTCTTCCGATAACACTCTGGCTGTGGCAAAGGCCTATGCCATGGATCGTCGCCATGTTCAGGTCATGAGTCTGGATATCGGCGACAAATCCAATGCCTGGAATCATTTTGTCCATGCCTTGGATCCCGTGCCGGAAGTGGTATTTTTCACCGATGGCGACTGCTGGGTGCAACCCGACAGCTTGCAACAATTGTATCGAACCCTTTGTGAACAGCCTCAAGCCAATGCGGTGTCCGCCATTCCATGCACGGGCCGTCATCGCCAACAGCAGATATCTTATATCGTCAAGGAACATCAATTGGTGGGAAATTTGTATGCCTTGCGTGGCACCTTTGTGGAACGCATTCGGCAACAGAACATCTTCCTGCCCGTGGGGTTGATCGGAGATGACGCTCTGGTCTCGGCTTTGGCCAAGTGGAATTTATCCCCTTTCAAACATGGCTGGAAAGATGAATTGGTTGTGGCCAATATCAATGCACAGTTTGGTTTCGACAGCCTGTCCCCATGGAAGAGGAAAAACTGGCGCACTTATTGGAATCGGCGGGTACACTACAGCCGAAGAAAATTTGAAAACATCATGCTGCGTCGTCTTATCGGCATCAAAGGCGGCCTTCATGGTATTCCCAGGCATATCCAGGAGACCTATCATCTCTTCGAACAAACGTGCAAACCCAAGTACCGTGGTCTGGAAGGCCTGTTCGAATGGGTGGCCGCACGCAAGATAAAAAAATATGTAACTGCCCAGGTACCCCCAGGGTCAAGAATTATTGAAAAAAAAAAGGGGTCTGGGGGATTGCCCCCAGGGTTTTGATTTTGATTTTTATTTTCCACGCGCCATTTCACCCGAAGCGAATTTCCGCGTGATTTTTGCGGAAATTCGCGTAGGCGCGCGCCTTGGTCCCGATCTTTTCGCGATTTTTGCGAAAAGATCGGGACGCATTGCAAGTTTTCATGCAAGGCGTTTTCCCTTCTTCGCAAAAACCGCGAAGAAGGGGAAACCAAGGCGCGCACCTGCTCTCGCAAAAAACACGCGAGAAACCGCTTCGGGTGAAGTGGCGCGTAAAAAACAAAGTCAAACCCCTGGGGGCAATCCCCCAGACCCCTTTTTTCTTTCAATAATTAAACCCTGGGGGTACCTGGGCAGTTACAAAAATATGGTAATAAATAATTGGCAATAACTGTTTATTATCATGATCATCAACCGCTTGATACTTTTTTTTCAATGGCCACTCCATCCTTATCCGTGCGTATGTTTATCTGGGCTGTGTTGTTGTTTCTTTTCATGCAGCTTTTTCAACCTGTTCTGCACCATTTTTCGCCCGGAACGAAGGGTGAACCGCGCACCGTGACACCACGGGGCGATCTGGCGGAGGATGAAAAAAGTACCATTGCCTTGTTCAAGATGGTTCAACCTTCGGTGGTCTACATCACGACCATCCGGCATGTACGGGATTTCTGGACCCGTAACATCATGAGGGTTCCCAAGGGGACCGGTTCAGGGTTCATCTGGGATTCCCAGGGCCATGTCGTCACCAACGATCATGTGCTGGAGGATGCCCAGGAGGCCCGGGTAACCCTGGCGAATCAGGAAAGCTACGACGCGATTCTGGTAGGGACAAGCCGGGAACATGATCTTGCGGTGTTGCGGATCGATACCGGCTTCAATGCCCCGATTCCCGTACCCATGGGAACCAGTCACGACCTTCTGGTCGGACAAAAGGTGTTTGCCATCGGCAATCCCTTTGGTTTGGACTACACCTTGACGACAGGGATCATATCCGCCCTGGATCGAAGCATCGACAATGAGGTTGGCGGCAGCATCGACCATTTGATTCAGACCGATGCCGCCATCAATCCTGGCAATTCCGGCGGTCCCCTGCTCGACAGTGCCGGTCGTCTCATCGGCATCAACACGGCCATTTACAGTCCCTCGGGATCCTATGCCGGAATCGGTTTCGCGGTTCCGGTCGATACCGTCAACAGCGTCATTCCCGTCCTCATTGCCAAGGGGCGTTACCAAAAACCCTCCCTGGGAATCACCGCCAACGATGAAATCAGCACAAAACTGTTGGCCCGCTATCAGGTCACGGGCGTTCTGGTCCTGGATGTCGCTCCGGGGTCGCCGGCGGAAAAGGGGGGACTGCGGCCAACCCGTATCCTCGGAGACCGGATCATTCCCGGAGATGTCATTCTTGCGCTGGATGACCGCCGACTGGAGTCGGTTGAGGATTTGCAACAGAGTGTTTCGGAAAAACCGATGGGAGCGTCGGTGCTGCTGACCCTGTGGCGACAGGGGGAAACGGTCAAGGTTGCCATCACCCTGGGGGGGGCATGATACGCCGGTTGCCCGGGTTTTTCAGTCCAGGGCCCTTTGTACGACCGATGGCTTGTTGAAGCGATTTTTCAATTTGGCGATCGGGGTGAATTCCGCCGCTTGCAACAGAGAGACATTCTTATGCCAACCAAGAAAGTTTTCCCCTTGTTGCGATGACACATGAAAGTAATCGGGTGTCCAGGCGATCCATTCCCCAGTTTCGGCATGGGCAAAAAAGGAAAGGCGCATTTTTCCGGAGGTGATCTGATACCAGTTGACGGTACCATCGAAGTGGGCGGCAATGACGTATTTGCCATTGTCGGTAATGTTCAAGGCTCGGACGGGACTGCCCAGGTTCAAGCGCCAGCGAGACACCCCCGACTTATCGTAAAGAACCAGAAAATTGTGGGTGCTTGCCACGAAAAATCGTTCATCCTGGGCGACGGCAAAACAGGTGATTTCTTCATTGTTCGGTGTGGTGATCGTCCGGCCATCGACCTCCAGATTCAGGGTGTCGTTGACCATCATCGAGGACAACTGGAAACTCGCGGAACGTCGTTTCGGGACCAGAAATCCCTGTGATGACGACTTGTTGATGGAAAATTGCAGCTTCTCCAAGGAAAACGTGCCATGCAGGGAGTTTTCCGGGGTCATCGGAAAAGAAATAGTTTTTCCCGAAGGGGAAATTTTCAGGAATCCCCGGCACTTTGGAAATACAATGTTGGGATAGCGGCGAACGTTTCCCAGGAATCCCTGTGCGTCCGCCTGGCCCAGGGCGTTGGAAAGGGAGGTGAACAACACCCCGCCACTCTTGAGGGAGAGAATGAATTGGATGGCGGTATCGGTAACGGGAAGATCGATGAATTCACCTTTTCCCGTGCTGTCTGTTTGTCCGGCGTTGCTCCACCAACGGATCATCCTCTTGAATCGAACCGAATGAGTCCCCGCGCCATAGAGAGACGTTCCATCGGCGGACCAGGCCAGGGCGCCCAGATGACCCGTGACGCCGGTCATGTCGGGCAGATACAGGAGGTCCAGATTTTTTGCCGAGAAAACAGAGACAACCGGCTTTCCAAGAAAGGAAACGGCAATTTTCAGTTCGTCGGGTGAGAACAGGGCGGCATGGGGTTGCATCGATGGTGGCAACTGTTTGGCGGCCTGAAGGCGAAACGTGGCATCATAGAGCCTGAGTTTGCCATCGTCGCTCGTGGTGATCACCCTTCCGGAACGCGAAAACCGCACCCATGAGGAATGGCCGCCATAGTTGCCATCTCTGGCGACCCGTTGCCCATTGTTGACGCGAAAAACCCGTAACCCGCCCCCGTTGGCCATGACCGCCGCCAGATATTGTCCATCCGGAGAAAAAGCAAGGTCCAGAATGGGCTGGGGAAGCCCGGTGATGCGCATCGGCATCTTGCCATCGAAGGTATTGAACAGGTAGATGCAATAGGCCTGGATCCAGGTATTGCAGGTTTCCCCCGCAACCGCGATGGTGCTTCCGGAACGCAAAACCGCCACAGCGTGAAGCCGTCCCTCGTTTCCCTGAACCATGGGGACCCGAATGGCTTTCCACATGTTCAGGCTGGGAAGTTTCCAGATTCGGACCGTTTTGTCGCGAGAGATCGTCGCCACCAGTCGTTCGTCACGATCCATGGCCATTTTTTGAATGGGATCCGAATGCATTCCGGGATCCAACATCAGGATGGGCGTTGCAAAATCGACCGCGAAGGCGGGTATCGAAACAAAAAAGACGATCCACAGCCAGACATGAAAAACCATATCCGGCCTTGCGTGCCGGACCGGGGAACCCATTGGGGCCGTGGCGCCCATGAACCGGTTCACGGAATTTTCCCTGGAAAAGTCATGAACCACCCCTGGCCTCCGGGAAGAGTGCCTGATCGTGTTGCATGGATCTTAAGATTTCGATAAATTCGGAAGCGTAATCCATGATGGCGCGGAAAACAAGTGTTTCTCGCAACCTTGATCCAGGAGTCAAAGTCGATCATTGTGGAGCGTTCGTCCTTTCATCCCCGGCCTCGGGGCGTTCATCTCTTGAAGGAACAGCCATGTTTTCCACCGGCGGACTGCATATCGATCAGGCCCCTCCCCTGAATCTTCCTTTTCGTTTTTTTGCCACGGCGCCCTTGTTTTTGTTCATGGCTGCGGTTTCGTTGGTGTTTCATGGGTCCGACCTGTTGATCACCCCCCTGGCCCCCGAGACGATCGCCACGGTCCACCTGGTGGTTCTGGGGTGGATCTGCATGGTCATGTTCGGGGCCATGTATCAAATGATTCCGGTCCTGGCCGGTCTGCCTGTCCCCTGGCCGCGGTTGGCGCCCTGGGTCCATGGACTCTTGACGATGGGGGTCGTCACCCTTTTTCTGGGTCTGGCGACCCGGATTCATCCATGGATGCTTCTCTTTGCGTCGATGGGACTGGGCGGAGCCGTTCTTCTGTTTGTCGTTCCGATCCTGACCGCGCTTTGGCGGGCCCCGTCGCGCCATCCGGCGGTCGTGGCCATGCGGATGGCTGCCGTCTCCCTGTTGGGCGTCCTGACGTTGGGAGGTATTTTCCTTGGCGAATATGCCCACGGTTTTCTCGATCTGGACCGCATGGCCCTGTTGACCACGCATTTGATCTGGGGACTCTTCGGGTGGGTTGGCACCCTGATCATCGGCGTGTCGTTCCAGGTGTTGCCAATGTTCTACATGACCGGGGAAATCCCACGCCAGAAGGCAGGACACATCCTTGCCGGCCTGGGTCTGTTTCTCATCGGACAACCCGTGGCACTCTATTTTGTCCATCCGGGGCAATGGTATTTCTGGTTGCCGACGCTGCCTTTCCTCTTCGCCCTGGTGACTTATATCGTGCAGATGCGTCTCATGCTGCGCGGGAGAAAACGGAAAATGATCGACCTGACCTTCCGTTTCTGGCTCCTGGGATTTGCCTCGGGTCTGGCCGCTCTGCCCCTGGTGCCGCTCTGGCCCTTCATGGACGCGGATTGGAGTCGTTTTTTGTTCGGAGGATTGTTTCTGTTCGGCTTTGCCTCTTCGATCATCCTGGGAATGCTGTACAAGATCATCCCATTTCTGGTCTGGTTTCATCGTTTCAGCCGCCTGGCGGGCCTCGTTGACATTCCCATGATGGATGATCTGGTTCCCCCAAAGGGACTGAAATGGCAATTTCCTGTCCATCTGTTGGTGGTGGTGGGTGCGGTTCTGTTTTTCGTCAGCGGTTGGGAACCGATGTCCTGGTTTCTTGCGGCCATGTTGGGCATCGATGCGGCGCTTCTCCTGCATACCCTGTGGTTCGCCTTGGGGCACAAGCCTCCCCAACAGGAAATTCTTCCTGATTTCGCCTCCTTCTTCAAAGATACCTCCTGGATGAAACCGCCCGAGGCGCCGAACCATTCCATCACCGATGAAACGTAGAAATCCGGATTTTTCACCCGGTGTGGTTTTGCTCAGGTCCCGGGTGAAACGGGAAGGCGCCGCGCCCCCCAGGTTCCGGGTCGGGCCTCGAAGACGCCCCGGCAGGCGGTATTGCAGAAACGACATCGTCCTTGCGGATCAAGATTCCAAGCCCCCAGTGTATAGCCCTGCCGTTCGATCAACAGATGGTCGCATTCATGGCAGTAGGTGCTGCCCCAATGACGATCCCGAACATTGCCGGCATAGACATGATGCATTCCGTTCTTCCGGGCGATTTCACAGGCGCGGACCAGAGTGGCATGTGGTGTCGGCGGAAGGTCCCGCATCTTCCAGTCGGGATGAAAGGCGGAAAAATGAATCGGAACTCCGGGACCGAGGCGGGAAACGATCCACTGCGTCAGGGCATCCAGCTCTTCATGAGAATCATTGGCTCCGGGAATCAAGAGGGTGGTCAATTCGATCCACACCCGCGTTTCACGGACCAGGTATTCCAGAAGTTCGAGGACCGGTTGCAAGTGTCCGCCGCACAATCGATGGTAAAACGCCTCGGAAAAGGATTTCAGGTCGATATTGGCGGCATCCATGGACCCAAACAAACGCTCGGCAGGCTTGGGGTTGATGTATCCCGCGGTCACCGCCACCGAACGGATCCCCGCTTCGCGACAGGCCAGCGCGACATCGACGGCGTATTCGAGAAAAATAACGGGATCGTTATAGGTGTAGGCGACACTAACACTCCGGGAAGCGCGGGCCATCCGGGCGATTTCCTCGGGCGAGGCGCGATGCGACAGGCGGTCCAGGTGGGCCGATTTGCTGATGTCCCAGTTCTGACAAAACTTGCAGGTCAGATTGCAACCCGCCGTGCCGAACGAAAGAATCGGTGTTCCGGGAAGAAAATGATGCAGCGGTTTTTTTTCGATGGGATCGACGCAAAATCCGCTGGAGCGGCCATAGGTGTCGAGCATCATGGTGTCGCTGGCGCGGGAACGAACAAAACACACCCCCTTCTGCCCCTCGGACAACCGGCAATGGCGTGGACACAGATCGCACTGAATGCGACCATCCTCCACCCAATGCCAATAGCCAACGTTCATCATGCAGGCCTGTCTGCGTTCATGATGGTCTCCGACACCGCGACCTCCGATTCCTCGATCCTCGGCGCCATTCTATTCTATTTTTCGAAAATGTGTCACTGCCCAGGTACCCTCTTGGTTCAATTATTGAAAGAAAAAAGGGGTCTGGGGGATTGCCCCCAGGTTTTTGTTTTTGACTTTGTTTTTTACGCGCCATTTCACCCGAAGCGAATTTCCTCGGTTTTTGCGGAAATTCGCGCAGGCGCGCGCCCTGGTCCTGGTCTTTTCGCGGTTTTTGCGAAAAGACCAGGACACATTGCAAGTTTCCATCCTGCAATGCGTTTGCCC
>JADGCV010000081.1 GCA_015228815.1 Magnetococcales bacterium
ATATGGGTGCAACTCTTCCTTCACTATCGATGAAATTTCCTCTCGCATCTGCGGGGTGGACCATATATGGGGGATTGTCCCCAGGGTTTTGACTTTGTTTTTGATTTTGATTTTGATTTTCCACGC
This sequence comes from Magnetococcales bacterium, assembly GCA_015228815.1. NCBI lineage: Bacteria > Pseudomonadati > Pseudomonadota > Magnetococcia > Magnetococcales > Magnetococcales bacterium. The sequence continues at coordinate 127 of JADGCV010000081.1, forward strand.
GCCCTTTCACCCGAAGCAAGATTCCCTCGTGGTTTTTGCGGGAATCTTGCGTAGGCGCGCGCCTTGGTCTGCCTTTCTTCGCGTTTTTTGCGAAGGAAGGCAGACGCATTGCAGGTTGTAAGGCCTGAAAACTTGCAATGTGTCCTGGTCTTTTCGCAAAAACCGCGAAAAGACCAGGACAAGGGCGCGCGCCTACGCGAATTTCCGCAAAAATCACGCGGAAATTCGCTTCGGGTGAAAGGGCGCGTGAAAAACAAAGTCAAAATCAAAACCCTGGGGGCAATCCCCCAGACCCCTTTTTTCTTTCAATAATTGAACCCGGAGGGTACCTGGGCAGTTACCTTTTTTCTTTCATGGGTACGATTTTTCTTCTGTTTCCACCCTCATTTCTTCAAACAGGGCGAGATAATGTCCAAGCAATTTTTTCAGGATCTGACGCTCCAGGGCCGGCAGATCAACCCCTCCCACCAGCCGCTCCAAACCCCGTTGCCGACACCCCGCCGCCTTTTCGAGAAGCAAACGCCTTAACGGCAGGATACGATAAGGTTCGTCAATGACCCAACGGGCCAGAAGCGATTTATCCAAACCCGCCGCCCGCAACAATTCTTCCGGAATGGTCACCAGTTGTCCGGACCGGCCAACATCACGTTCCAGATCGCGCAAGATGTGGATCACATAACAAAAGACAGCCATTTCCCGAACCAGCTCCCGATAATGCGCCACGGGCCATGGCGTCGTGAACCGATCATTGTGATGGCGGCAGGAGAGAATGTAAACGAAGACGGTCGCCGGAGCGACCGTCGCCCCTTCGGCATAGGTCAGAAAATCGTTCCATGTGACCAAGGTGTTTTTGGCGATGTCGGCCATCATGGAAAGAGCCAGGGCATTCCACGGCCATTCTCCCAGTTCCGAACGTCCCGCGGTCTGGTTGAGTGCCTCGAAGACCAACGGTTCATAGGAATCGGCCACGGCCTGGAAATCACCCCTGGCGGCGGCGCAGGCCTGAGCGCGCCAGCGCTCCACCTGTTCACGAACGACCGCAGCCCGGGATTCTTCCCCCTGGCGCTCCACCAGAAACCGCTCATCCACAAGATCGTCCACCAACCGCATCGCGGCATAACACGCGAGAAACAAACCACCCTTTTCCCGGGAAAACAAACGCGAAACCTGAAACAGGGGCGAACGGTTCCGGGCGGCGATTTCAAGACATCTGTCCAAAGGTCTGCGATCCATGGCCCCTCCCCACACCTTGAAGACTTCATGCCTCCCAATCAAAATCCATGAGGCTGGCCATTTCCAGCCCGCCAACGCAACAGGTCAACGATTCCAAAGCCAGGCCGATCATGTTGCCGGATGATCCGGGTGAATATCGAAGGACCGTGGCAGAAAACGGTCGCGAAACACAAGAAACAACAGTCCCGGAACACTTGCCAGGATCATGAACAACCGGTTGACGAGAAAGATCGAGCCAAAGGCCGCGGTCACCGCAACCGGCGACAGCCATTGACACAATTGATCGAACGCGGCTTCCCCGACTCCAAGTCCGCCCGGTGAAATCGGAAGAATGTTGGCAACCCAGGCCCAGGGACCCGCCAAAAAAAAGGTTTGGACCGGCATCACGAACAACGACAGATGAATGGCGATCCAAATCAGGGAACCGACCTCCATCATTTGACCGAACATGGAAATGGCCAGCGCCTTGACGACCTGTTTTTTTTCGGAACTGAAACAAAGAGAAAATTCGACGGCCAACTGAAACAATCGATCCAACCGTCCCCCGGGACGTCCCTTCATCCAGGCCGGAAGACGATCGACACGACGCATGAGCCACACCACCAGGACCGCTCCCAAAAGACCGGCGATGACCAACAGCCAGGTGGAAAACACAAGCAGGGACAGTGGGGTGGAAGTCATGATCCGGGGAAGCAATGTCAGTGAAAAGAGCGATGCGATCAAGAACATGGAAAACAATCCCACCAGTCGATCCAGAAGGATCGTCAATGCCGCCTGTCCCTTGCGGACCCGTGCTTCCTTGAGGACGAATGCCAGTCGCAAGGCATCGCCGCCAATCCCTCCCGGAATGAACTGGTTGAAAAAGGCCGTGATGTAGGTCAGATGATGCGCGAACCGGAACGGAAAACGCACCCCCTGTCCCTGCAACAGCCAATACCAGCGCACCGCCGCCGAGGACACCAACGCCAGGTTGCACACGATTCCAACTCCGATCACCGAAGGGGTCAAAGCGCCCTCCAGAATCAGGCTCCAATCAAGCTTCCCCCCCTTGAACATCCAGAAAATGACAGCCCCGGCGACGGCGAGTTTGACGATGAGAAAAATCGAACGCAACATCGGTGATTTCATGAGGTATCCATCGATCGGGACAATTTTGGAAAAAACAATCCCCGCAAACCAGGGGCTTTCGGGAGTGAAGGGCCTTCGTGTATCCGTGCATCCACGGGAAGGTCCGCCCCGGAAAACAATCCGCGGTGGCATTCCGGAGCGGCTTCACCGTAATGTCTTGAGCCAGGAGATCAGATCCCGGCGGTTGGCCGAACTATCCATCCCCTCGAAGGCGTAGGGATGTTCGAGAGTGTGCTCGGCCATCTGCACCTGGGGAATGAAGAGTGCCGGGTTGGTGATGAAGCGCTCCAGATTATCCTCGTCCCAAATCACCGGGTTGTCACGAATGCGGTTGAGAAAAGGACCACTGTAGGGAAAATCGACCGCACCCGCCTTCCGACCGACGATGCCCCAAAGGTAGGGACCTTTTTCGGTTTTCCGGGCGTTGGTAAGATCATGACAGACATCACAGTTGTTCCTGGCCAGGCGCTCGCCGACCGCAATGTCGGGACGCATCCGCAGCCACATCCCGGCCACCAATGCCACCGATGCCAGGCCCACCAATCCCATGACCAATCCGCGCCATTTTTTCACCCTGGGACTCCTATAAGTCGGTTCTTCCGGTCGATCGCGATGTCGCTCATGCCGCCACGGGACCTTCCCGAAACGATGCCGCCCCGGCATTTCCGTCACCCCCACCCGACCGGAAACCAACCGGTTTGTTTCATGAACATGGCACGATGGTGATTATGCCACAGCCAGGGATGAGGCGAAACGGTCTTGATGAAAGGAAGAAGCGTTGTTCGACGCGGTCGTATCCCATGTCCATCGCCGGTCGCAAAGGACCACATCCCACCACGCAACCACCACCGAAAGATATGAATTTTTTCAAATCGCGCGCATATTGAGTTGGATCGTTTGACAATGATATTTTTCATTGCTATGATGCGCTGTCAGATTATCATATTCGAGTATATTTCTTAAAACGTGACAAGGCAAACGTGTCAACGATAAAATTCACCGAGGCATCCTCCCAAAACCGAAGGAAAAATCATGGAACACGCCGCCAGCCGTCAAACAGTCCCGCCCATCTCCAATCCAGCGCTGCAATTGGCATTCATGAAGGAAATGGAACGCCATCCCGAACTGCTGCACCGTTTTGTCGAAGACCCGATGGAAACGATGAAACATCATGGAATCCGTCTCGACCAGGAGGTTCTCTCCCTCTTTTCCAACAAGGTTTTTCTCGATCCCGGATTCAACGAATCGGTCGATGGACCAAAGGCCACCCTGGAGGTCATGGGGTTTGTTTCGAGTGTCACCCATGCCGCCAGTTCCGCGGTCCATTCGGCCAGCAGCAGTGTCTCCGACGCGGCGAACTCCGCCACCGATGTAGCCTCGTCCGCAGCCTCTTCGATTACCGAAAGCGCCAATCAGGCCTCATCATCGCTCTCTTCCATGGCACAAAACGCCAGCAGCGCCCTTGAATCGGCCTCGTTCACGGCGCTTTCGACCATCGGACCGCAAAAACCCTGAATGACTTGAATGGCAGCCTCGGAAACGATCGCGACTGTCCGCGGCAATACACGGACGGTCGCGATGAGCGATCGTCCGCTGCGCGGAAATGCGATTCCATGCTGGATCGGTGTCTCCTTTTCCCACGACCGATCCCCATCAAACACCTTCATCATGTGAGACCTCATGAAAGAGAATCGTTCGATACGGCATTTCAATCGCCCGCTGTTTTTTCATTCCCTGGTGGTCGAATGCACCGATCGATGCAACGCCGCCTGTGACATCTGTTATCAGTCGTCGTCTCCCAAAGGGGCTTCCTTCTCCGGGAGCGCCACCGATCTGGCGATCGAGGTCATCGAACGTGCCCTGCGTGAAGGGATGGAGATCCAGCAGCTTCACAAAAGGTTTCACCTGGCGGGAGGCGAGGCCTTTCTGGATGTGGACCGATGCGTTCGTCTGTTCGAGCATGCCAGAAAATGCGGTTATCACTCCCTGACCTCGACGACCAACGGCTTCTGGGCGAAAAACAAAGCCCGGGGATTGGCGGTGGCCAAACGGGTACGAAAGGCGGGGCTCAACAGCATCGAGTTGAGCACCGACCATTGGCATCTGCCTTATGTTTCCGCGGCAACCATCGACAACTGCATCGCAATTTGCCGAGAGACCGGCATATCGGTCAATCTCAGGACCCTGGCGACCCTGGATCACACCCATCACGAGATTCTTTCACGTCTGGCCCCGGAATCGATCGACCACGTCACCCGCATCACCTGTGGTCCGGTGTTCTCGGTGGGGCGGGCCCGGGATGTCCTTCCCCTGGACCGTTTTGTCCGCAGGGGAGGAGAAGGAAGCTGCTATTCGGTGTTGAATCTGGCGATCAACCCGGCAGGAGATGTCTTTCCCTGTTGCGCCGGCCTGGACCATACCGACGGGATGCTCTTCGGCAACGTGCATCACAAGCCCCTCGAAGAGATCGTGCGCGGGATGGATCAATCGAAAATATTGCGAACGCTGGTATTTTTCGGGGCACGGCATTTCATTCCGATCCTTCATGACGCCGGTCTGGAAATTCCCGCCATCGAAACATACGGCAACAGTTGCGACCTGTGCGTCACCATTTTTTCCAATCCACGCCATGTCGCGGCCATTCGCGAGTACCATGCGCGCCTGGATCACAGGGCATTGGCCGCGGCAACCGCCCATCTTGAAAGTCGGTTGTCGGCGGAATGCGCGTTCATTTCCCCCCATGCCTGAGATTTCATCCCGGAGTCATTCCAAAGCCACGAATTTTCCCTCTGGACCCATTGGAGTACCAAGTGTGACCTTCCCCTTTACCGCGGACCAACTGGAATGGTACCGAAGCATCACTTTTGTCTTGAATTCTGCCCAGGGACACATCGTTCCCGAAAAGGAATCGATGGTCAATTGGCTGCTTCGCTTCAACGATTGGTTCATTCGGACCATGGGCGTCGAACGTTTCCTGCAACACATCGTTCCGGGACGGACCGTTCATATTCATTGCGACTGTTCTCCCGCCGAAGGGCGGCAACACCTGACGGCATTGGCGGAGACGGCGACACGGATCGGTTTCGTGGTCACCATCATGGTCCGGGGGGAACACCTGGAATCGTTTCTCGAATCCTTGCCTGAAGATCGTGAACAGCGCCCGATCAAGCGGGTCACTCTTGAGATTGCCGATGGTTTTCTCGCCACACCCAGGCAGGAATGGCTCGGAGCGGTCGATCGACTGTTGGCGGAGGGGATGCAGGTTCATCTGAAAGGAAATGTTCGAGAAATGCGCGACAGTGGCTTGATCGGCCTGGACCGCCTCAACCAAAGCAATTTCATCATTTATCCGTCCAAACGCAACGGCAACGAGATTCCCCTTTTTTCCCTCGATCCCTGTTCCGGTCTCCTGGCCTTTTATGTCAATGCCAAGGGAGAAATCTATCCATGCGGCGGGTTGAACGGCATCGCCGGGGTGCGTTTGGGACATATTGACCAACCCATCGAAGAGACCATTCTCGGCGGGGCATTCTCTTATCCCATGGACATGACGGAGTTGGCATGTCGGGGACCCAGGATCAAGCGAACCTTCACCAACATTCACAGCATCCACGATATTCCCATGCAATGCCGTCTGCATCGCCTGGATCTGCTGGCCGATTTTCCCCAGGAGGGCGCTCTGGTGGTCGAACAACCCCAGGATGAAGCGCAATCCGGCCAGGGTGTGGCAACCTCGTCACCACGGTCATGATGCCCATCAAACCCTCATGATCCCATCGAACATTCCCATTTCTTCAACGCCCCAAGGCAGGATCCATTATGGAACACATCACCCCGCATCCAATGAACCACCCTGTTTCAAATCCTTCGTTGCAGTTGCAACTGCTGCGAGAACTCGGGCAAGACACCAGGAATCTTACCCGGTTCATCGAGCACCCCGAGGAAACAATGAGACATCGTGGCATCTGGCTTGACCAGGAGATTCTGTTTCTTTTTGCCAACAAGGTCTTTCTCGACGACCGGTTCGTCGGTTCGGTGAACGGCCCCCTTGCCGCATCCGAGAAAAAAGGATTCATGTCGAGCGTTTCCCATGCCTTCAATTCAGCGGTCGATTCGGCCAGCAGTTCGGTGGCGGATGTGGCGACATCGGCATCGGATGCGGTCGCGTCTTCGGCGATTGCCCTGGCGGAAAGCGCCGAGTCGGCGGAAACGACGATCGCTTCCGAAGCGGCCAGCACCGAAGCGATGGAAGCCAGTGATACCGTGGCGGATGCCGCCTCGATGGCCATCGAAGCGGCAACTGCCTACAATTCCGCAACCGATGTCGCCGATGCGGTCAGCAGCACTGTTTGACCACTTGTATTTCATGAAATGGTCCGGAAAGGGTTTTCCCTCTCCGGACCATTTTTTTTCGTAATGGCCCAGGTACCCCTCCCCGGTTCGGGATTATTGAAAGAAAAAAGGGGTCTTAAGGGATTGCCCCCAGGGTTTTGACTTTGTTTTTGATTTTGTTTTTCCACGTGCCCTTTCACCCGAAGCAAGATTCCCTCGTGGTTTTTGCGGGAATCTTGCGTAGGCGCGCGCCTTGGTCCCGATCTTTTCGCGGTTTTTGCGAAGAGATCGGGA
>JADGCV010000082.1 GCA_015228815.1 Magnetococcales bacterium
CTCCATCTTGGCCCATTTCGAGGCCGTTGGGAACGGGGCGGACCATACCATTAGACCCCTTTTTTCTTTCAATAATTCCGAACCGGGGGTACCTGGGCAATTACCGGACGACTCAGTGTCGGTGTGTCGTGATGGCATCGAGCGGTGCCGGTGTTTTCCTGGGGATGATCCGGATATCGTTGGCGCGGTAGGTGCTGTCCCGGCCTGGGCTGACCCGGAACTCGATCAGGTCGCCGGGGGCGGGTTCCTGTTTGGGGTCGGCCAGTTCCGAGACGTGAACATAAATATTGCAGCGGCGGCATTTGGCAAAACCATAGCCTTTCTCGCTGAAATAGACGTTGACAATCGCCTGTTGCACGGAACCGATGGGCAGTTCGATGGTTTCGTCCTCATCGAGTACTGTCGGATCATTGGCCGGTTCGATGTCGAGGGCGACAAGCCCTTCAATATCGGAACCGGAACCCACGGTAAAAAAAACCTGATCCGCGACACGGAAACGGTTGTTGTGATTTTCTCGAGGCAGCATGAAAAAACGTAGTGTATCACTGTCGTTGATGGCAACCACAATGAAACCAGCGCCGTCGGATTGTACCGATTCCACCACGCCGCGCAGCCGGCTTCCCATGACGAGGATGGAACAGGCCTGAGGACGTTCTTCCTTGCCGGGGCGGACGACGAACTGGACATGATCGTGTTCCGCGATGGGCGCCTGGGCGATCACATAGGTCATGTGGAAGTAGATTTCCTTGTAGACATCATCTTCCGAATAATACTGAATGAAACCGAACCCCCGTTCCTTCTTGAAGGCGGAAACCCGACCGAAATAGGTCCGTTCGGAGTGGCTCTCGGCCAGGGGATGGGGACGGTATTCCTCGATCGGACTCTGGGCAAGGTAGTGGGCTGGTTCGTTCTGCCAGAAGACCGAATAACAGGTGAGGGGTTTGCTGTGCCCCGCCAGGCGGAAGATCGGTTGTTCCACAAAATAATCCCGTTGGGAGCGACCGGTGCTTTCACCCGCCTTGGAGGTGATGAAGATCGTGTCGTTGGGGGGGAAGACGGGGTGGTTCAAGAGGATGGCATTTCCGCGGGCTTTTTGTCCCAGTTCCTCGGCGATTTCGACGCTGGCGCCGAAATAGTCGATATGACTGTCGCCAATCGGCAGGGCGATGGCCTGTCCCGAGGCAATTCCCATGGAAAGCGACAAAGGGGGAGAGAATTCGTGTTCCTGAAGGGATTCCTGGGCGCGGACTGCCGCCGAGACACCATGATTGGCCGTGTTGAACGCGCAGAGGAGTCCGTCGGGATAGAGCCTGACGATTTCACCTCCTGCTTCCTGGACGATCCTGGAGACCATGCCATGAAACCGTGAAAAAATTTCGGCCCATTCCATGCCGCCGAGGCGTTTCCTGATCGCCTCGGCGTGGAAAATTCGAATACGCAGGAAAGTCTTGCCGACGGTATTCATCCGGTCCCCTGGGCGTCACTGGCTTCGAACGGCCGATTGGATGATGACCGGATCGTTGGGGACGTCGGAATGTCCTTTTTTCGAGCCGGTTTTTACTTTGGCGATGGCCTCGACCACTTCCATTCCCTGGACCACCTTGCCAAAGACGGCATAGCCGAAATCCCGTTTTCCATGGTTGAGAAAGGCATTGTCGGCGACATTGATGAAAAATTGACTGGTGGCACTGTCGCGAATCTGCGTTCGCGCCATGGCGATGGTTCCACGAAGGTTGGCCAGACCGTTGTCCGCCTCGTTCTTGATTGGGGCGCGGTTGGCCTTTTCGTCCATGTCCGGGGTCATGCCGCCGCCCTGGATCATGAATCCGGGAATGACGCGGTGAAAAATGGTGCCGTTGTAGAAGCCACTGTCGATATATTCGAGAAAGTTCTTGACGGTGATAGGGGCCTTGGCTTCATCGAGTTCCAGGACGATGTCGCCCAAGGTGGTGGTAAGGGTTACCATGGTATGGACTCCGGTTTGTCCAGGCTTTTGACCCGGTGCGGTTTCGCCGGCGATGGCGGATTCATGGATGAAACCGGCAACAAGAAGCATTGCAATGTATAGAATACGGATCGTCATGGTCAATGGCTTCTCCCTGTGATCGTGTCGATTGGGGCGGAAAATAAATGATCAATAAGAAAAAAAAGGGACCGATGGATTTTTTGTATTCACTTCTCCACTGCCCTTTTCTGATGTTGTCCGGTCTGTTCGGTTGTCATGAGAAAATGCGGCGGTTCAACTTGTTGCTTGCGTTTTTCAGGGGCTTTGCCCCTGGACCCCACCAGGGGCTTTGCCCCTGGACCCCACCAGGGGGATGATCCCCCTGGACCCGCAATAGTCTATTTTCTTGGCAACGACTCGGCGATCTGGCGTAGTTTTTCAGCTTGTTGCCCCAAGGCAAGAACCAGCGGGGCCAACATGTCCTTCCCTTCGTCGTGTACCACCTTTTCGCGACATTGCAACGCCCGTGCTTGAAAGAGCAACATTCGTTCCATACGACCCAGAAGGGCGGCAAGGATGTCATCCACCTTGGGCTGTTGTGCCATCATGACCCGCTGTTCTTCCCAAAAACGTACCCGATCCACCCCATTGCCCGCCAAATGACGGATCGTTTCCGATAATTCCCGGATCTTTTGATACGGTTCCACCAGAGATGCCTTGCGTATCGTCGAACGCGCCGCCAGACTCGCCGTGTTGACCGCGATCAGGGCCATCTCTCCCGCGATCCCCTGAATCTGCTGCAACGGGTCCGAAAGCTCCCCCGCAAGCGTGTGCCCCTCCTGTCCGACGATACTACCCGGAACGACCCGAGAGGGAAGGTTTCGCCACCGCGCCAACGCTTCGAGGACGGCCTCGGGACTGTCGGAGGTTTCGACCGCCACCTCCAGGACCCGATCCTCCCGCGAAGGTTCCGAACCGGGTTCATGGGCGCCATCGATGATGGCCACCATCCGACCGTGCAGTTCCATCAACTGGGCGAGCCCCGCGTGCAATCGTTCGGTCTGCTGATAAAACCGCTCCATGACCAGTCGTACCGGTTCCATCGGTCCCTGCCAGGATTCCCAATCCGGTTCCCCGGGAGCGGGCAATCGTCCACGGGCCAGTTGCATCATTCCCCGGTCCATGATGTCCCAGGGGCGTTTGAGCATCCACCAGGTGAATGATGCCACAAGCAGGATCCAGATCGAACTGCCGCCCACAAGCCATCCGATCCGTTTTCCGTTCTCCCCGCGAAGCAGCGCCGTCAGCGGCAACGCGACCTCGCGCGTGGCAACCAAAGCCCAGGTCTCCTCATCCATGGTTACAGGAGAATAGGCGGTGATCCGGATCCCCTCCGCTTCGGGCAACGTCTCGTGCAAAACCCCCTGTCCACCCGCCAACGCACGCCGGACGGCTTCGGTCTCCATCCCGTTTTCCGCGACCGTCCCGCGGAACGAGGCGGTGATCGAATGGGTCCGGGGGCGGAGGCGAGAGTCGGAACGTAACCGAAAATCGGCTCCGACCAGGACCACGTCTCCCCGGGGTCCCAACTCCGAACCAGGATCCAACAACGCCGCTACCCGCTCCAATGGCCGTTGCAGGGCAACCACCCGCGCCACCTTGCCTTGAACGATGATCGGCGCCGCAACGAAAGCCGCCGGTTCGTCCCGGCTCGGAGGATAGGGGGCAATGTCCGAAAGCCCCGCCTTGCCCGTGCGCGATACCCGTTCGAACAGTCGGCCAAGGTTGGTATCGGCATAGGGTCCGTCTTTCAGGCTGGTGCCATGATCCCCCTGCCGCGCCGCCGTGTGTTCGATCAGACCATCCCACTGAATCAAAAACAGGTCATAATATCCTGTGGCCGCCAAATATTCCTTCCCAAAAAATCGTTCTGCGTCCCTCACGTCGGAAACCTGCATGGGCAGGGATGGGGTCGAAGGTGGTAACCCGACCGGTGGTGAAGTTTCGTGCGGGGCAGGGGATGTCTCCGGTTCCGTGGTGGAGGTGACGATCGTTTGCGGGATGTCGCTGGATCGGGATGTTTGCGCCTGGGGCAAACCGGTGGGAACGGCAACCAGAAGGGTCCACGTCCACGGATCGACCTTGAAACGCTCCCAGTACAACGTGTGGGCCGCTTTTTCGACGATCATCGACCCTTGTGAACCCGTCAGGCTTTGCTCCGACCATGCCATGGCGTTGAGTGTCGCGGGCAGTCGTGTCCAGGCGATGTTGTTGTAACGCAGGTTCCCCTCCGGGCCGACGAGGGCCACGGCCTCCTCCGATCGTTCCGCCGTTTGCGCAAGGGCCGTTTCGAGAGAAGAAGATGGATCGAGCCGGACCGCGAGAATGCCGATCAGGAGTTTGTCCCGGCGAACCGGGGCGCCGATCAGAAGGGAAGGGACGCGGGTAACATCATCGCGGGGCGTGACCTCCAGGCTGGTGGCCTGTTTCAGGGCTTTGGGCAGGAGTTGCGCCAGGCCCGATTCCTCGAACGCCGCATCGGTGACATTGGCCCCCAGTTCCTGGCCACGCTTCGTGGAATAGACCACGTCACCCTTGACCGAAATCAAGTACAGGTTGTCAAACATTTTGGCTTTGCGAAAGGCATCGAGTCTCGGGGTGAAGGTCTCGGCGAAATGTTCCCAGCTTTCCCCTTCCGCCTTGCGGCCATTCTGGCGGTAGATCCAGTCGAGACCGGCAAACTTGGCTCCCAACGCCCCTTCCTCGGCCAATTGCAGGACCGGTGATTGCAACCGTCGCATCCACTGGCGGACCTGGTCCGGGATCTGTTCATTCAGGATCCTGGGTTTGTTTTCTTTGTTCGTCGCGTCTTCGGTGTGGTCCGGTGGGACAGGAGGGACTGCCGTATCCGGGGTGCGCGTCGATGCCATGGCGGGTTCCGGGGCGGGACTGTGTTTGCGGTCTTTCGTCCCGTCGGGAGGGGCTGGTGGCGTGGTGGGAGACATCACCGAATCATGATGCGGCGCAACGATGGTCCGGACGGCAACCGGCTCTTCCTCGATGGCGCGGGCCGGTTGGATGACCGCTCCCACCGTCAAGGCCAGCAGGTGGGCGTCGGCAAGGGTGTTGGCCAGATGGGCCTCGAACCGTTTTTTCTCGACCGCGACCAGTCCTTCGAGAATCCTGTCCTGATCGTCAAGGGTGGCGGCAGTGAACATACCGATCCCCAACCAAAGACAGATCGCCAGAGGAAAGAGTCCCGCAGCAAGAAAAAGCGCCAGGATCGCTGTTTTGGAGTGGGTACCGGGAAGGTTCATGTCCTTGACCTCAAGGCCGGTGTTGTCGTGGCCAACCGATCCTGTACGCGCCACTTTGGCTTCAGCAGCATGATAACGAATCCCATTCTTGTGATCGTTCCTTCCATGCATGGAATCTCGAGTGCGAATAGCCCGAAAACCCTTTGAGAGCAGATGGTATAAAAATTGCTTTAACCTGTATCTTCCTTATGTCTTTTACCTCTGTGTCACCTCTGGGGTGATCATACCCCTTGTCCAGAATTTTGTGGTTGTCCTGGAGTCGTGTCAGGAAGCCGGAACCGCGCACCGGGTCAGGCGGTTCGGACCTCGTTGAGCAGGTCGGGGTGGCGATCCAGCAGCTTGAACAGCTTGACCAAGGCCAGAGGCGGCTTGGTCTTGCCGTCCTCGTAGCGCGAGAAGGCGTTGATACCGCCGCCAAAGATTTCGGCGGCTTCGCGCTGGTCGAGGTCGAGCTTCTTGCGCACGTTCGTGATGAAGCCAGGATCAACGATGGCGGCGTTCACCTGCTTTGAGAAGGCACGCATTTCACGCATGACGCGGTTCGACTCCGCAACGTCCAGGATGGACTCGGCACAGGCCGGGCAGAAATCGCCTGTCACCGCTGCGATGACGGTGGTTTCACCCTTGTAGGTGTAGGAAAGGTCGCGGGTGTCGTGGATCAGTTCCGCCGTACCGCAAACAGGGCATTTCATGGTCATAGCTCCTTGAAGGACACGATCAGCACGTCATCAATGACCGTCAGCTTCAGGTACACGTCGCCCGCCTGCGTGCTGGGGCGGTACACGTCTTGCCATACCGTGTGATTGGCATGGGTGGTCATACTCTTGTGAAAATCCTCTGGCGTCAGTGCCATCACCACGTCCAGCATGTCAGAGAGCGCAAGCCCCAACTCGTTTGCACCGTCTCGCGCCGCGTGCGTGGTGCGCACCTTGCCAGCCTCTACCAAGGCTTTGACCTCGGTCAGCGTGCAATGCGGGGTCCGTTTCTCCATAAACACATGATAACCATTGCGTTAATTTGCCTTTTTCCGGCATGGACCCGCGCAAGCATGCAATCTCTAAACCGCACCCGACTTGGAATGACGTTTGAAAACGACATATCCCAAGCGGTATGCGACTTAATGAAACTCAGTATTCGCTTTCCGCGAATACATCATCCAGGGATGTGGCATCCACAAATCGGAGACTCCACTTTTCCAGGGTCGGAAGTTCGGCCTTGGCAATTCTTTCGTTGGCCCAATCGGGCACGGCACCGAAACGGCGTTGTAACAGGCGGGTCAAAATTTTGGCTTCGCCAATCTGTTCTCCTCTCTGCGCACCGATTTGAATGCCTTCTTCCCGGCCTTCTTCCCGGCCTTCCTCTCGTGCCAGTTCGATCCGTCCTCGCGCGTCGGCAATGGCGATGCCAGCCTTGTCATAAAGATCCAGCTCATCCTGCGTCATGTTGGCGACCATGGCTTTTTCGAACGCATGGCGGAATGGTGGCAGGTCCAACTGGTCGGGTACCCGTTCCAGGGTTTCGGCATGGCGGATGAAATAGATCCATTTGTCAAGGATTCCTTCACACTCTTCCAAGGTTTGCGTGAATTTTGTCAACTCGATGAAATAATGGACAATATCGCTCAGGTACGAATCGCCGGTGATGGTTTCCTGGGACTGGTGGCAGGAAACGCTGTGGT
>JADGCV010000083.1 GCA_015228815.1 Magnetococcales bacterium
TCCAAAATCTGGCAGGGTGAACCAATCGGAAGGGGCACTCTGGAATTCCAATAATTTGGTGTTGTGTCCCCGGAATTCCGCAAACCTTTTTGGTGCGTGGGGACAGGGTGTGAGCGGCAGGGTTGATTCACCGGATCCATTCTACGTGTACCAGCCCTTGAGCAACCAGTGGATCCAGTTCGTGGTGATCAGCACTGACCAGTTTGAAACTTCTGGTTTCGGCGATACCCAAGGCGATGGCATCCGCCAGGGAAAGTTTTCCCCGTGCTTTCCATTGGGCCGAAGCCATCATTTCTGATTCAGTCATGGACCACAAGATTTCAATACCTGCGGAGCGAACCAGTCTCAGGACCATCCCTGCGGCGTCTCCCTGCCGGTTGCGCCTCACAGCGTCGTAAGCGACTTCCAGAACATTGACAGCACTCATGAACATCGGAGATCCACAGCCGAGCAAGGAATCCACCCTATCGGCTCCTGGTTCGTCGTTCAACAAGGCCAACAGAGCGCAGGCATCCAGGAGGTATCCCTTCATCATCAGCGTTCCAACGCAACTTCAGCGTTTTTGGCCGCAATAAATTCATCGACGCTGGACAACATGCCTTTCATGGCTCCACGAACACGTTGCGGTGCCATAGGAAATGTCCCCTTTGGCAGACGCAATATCACCAAGTGTTCCGCCTCTTCAAAGACGACTGGCTCCAGGGGTTTGATCGCACCGTTGGTACAAACCGCTTCGATGGCTTTAATCATGGCTTCAAGGCAGACCCTATGTTTGACCGGTGGTCCTTCGGGATGAAAAGACGATGGTAGATGGAATCGTGGTCGGTCATGCACAAAAGGATATTCCATGAACGGTGGCAAAAGCACGAAAAAAAGTGTCAACCTGCACCCGGCACGGCAGAGAAGAAGCAAGACCGACGGAACGCTCCCGTCAGTTCGCGTGTTGCGGAACTGACGGGAGGATCCATTAAGAAGGTGGGATCAGTGAACCATTTCGGTGTAGGACGCTTTTTGCAGCATTGGATTTTGTTGCGCCGCTTCGATCTGGTTGACTTTGTGTTGGATCGTGGAAATTTGTGCCAAAGTTTGTTGCAGCATGGCGGTCAAGGCTTGAATTTCCCTGCTCTGTTTTTGGAGGATCTCCTCCTGAGCCTTGATGGTCTTCTGCTGCTCCTGTACCACCTTGGTGACCACGGCAACGGTATCCATGGGAGAAAGTCCTTTCCTGTCCTTGGCGGCAACCAATTCCGGCACATCCTCGGCAATGAAACCTACATGCTGATCGTCGGGTTCGTTTTTGTAGGTAAACGTCACCGGGTTTAACTGCAAAAGGGCCGTCCGAGCCGATTCCAACGACAGTTCGGTAATATTATCTTTATATTCCCTGCTGGAGGCATTAGTCCATGTCCCACCCGTAGTCACATATGCACCACTGGCCATGTGGAGGGGATAAGAGGGCGTATGAGTGCCAATGCCTACATATCCATTCGTTTTTATTGTCACTTGATGATCATATGAATCATTCGGACCAAGCACGAGGCCGTAGCCATTCGGGGCGTTACTCGAAACATGAAAATAATTGTCCGAAGACCAAGTCAAATGTCCCGCTTCCCCGACGAATCCCCAATTATTTTCTGTGCCGTAGGATGGACCAATAGCGATATCTCCTTTAAAATAAGCACTACTTTCTACGTGGAGCAATCTTTTTGGGTCTGTTGTCCCGATACCCACTTTTCCACTTGCAGAAACCAGAACTCGGGAAGTTGGCCATCCCGGTTGATTGGGTGTCACTTGAACGATTGCTAAAGGTTGTCCACCATAGAAAATTTGATTGTATTGCTCTGTTGTGTTTGTTTTAAGCTGAGTTGCTCCAATTTGCATGCCCATCAGAGATGTCTCTGACCCCGTTTGTGTTCCACTGGACATTGAGTAATCTGAACTGAGATGTATACCCGGCTCGGATCCAGCAGAGAGTATACGTTTGCTTACTGTACTACCAAGACCTGTCTGCGCTGCAACAATAAAAGGATTGCCATTGGTTGCTATCTGCATTATTGATTGTGAATTTGATAAGCCAACACCCATCCTGGAGTTTGCTGAATCAATATTGATCATGGTGCCAATTTTGTTCACCTGACTGTAAACAGTATCAAAGTTTGAATTTACCTGCGCGGAACTGATTACCGAACCGGATGCAAATGTATTGGGTTTTGTAATACTCTCAGCAAAGGAATAGCCGCATCCAAGGGTCACGATGGCAACAGCAACCATTTTGAACATGTTCTTCATCTTTTTTACCCCCATGCAATAAATAAAGTCAGTTTTTACCAGCAAGGCCGTCGTATGTTTCAACAGCAATTGATAAGAGTACACATCAAATCCAAACCCCCATATCCCAAACAGTCCGATCCCAAACAGAACCTTCGCCAGCATCATCATCCGTCACTTGCGCAATGCCTGTATCATCTTCGATCACGGCACCGGAAACGGTATGGAGCAGCAGTTTGAAAGATTCGTTACCCTCGTCAGAATTGTCTGCAACCAGCGGTACTGAAACCGTTTTACTGGTCTCGCCCGGATTGAACGTGATCGTACCGTTGGTAAACGTATAGTCGGCCCCCATGGTTGCGGTGTCGTCGCCCGTGTTGAACTGTACCGAGATGGGGCGTGTGCTGGGATAATCCAGGGTGAGGGTGAACACGGCCTGGACGGTTCCGCCATCCCCTTCGGCCACTGTGACATCACCTACCCGAAGTTTCCGGTTGGCCGCAATATCTTCGGGAGGGTTGACCGCGATCGAAACGGTAATCGGTGCGGAATCGGAAAGACCATCGTTGATCTTGTAGGTGAAGGAGTCGGTCCCATGCACGCCGGTGTTGGGGGTGTAGGTGTAGGCGCCCGTCGCCGGATCGGTGATGGCAAGTACCCCGTGGGCGGGTTGCGTGATGATCTGATACGACGTCGGCCCGCCATCGGCATCGGCCATGGCCAGGGATCCGGTGAAGATTTGACCGATGGTCATCGCCATGGAACCGGGATCCCACCGGTCCGTGTCCCAAACTGCTTGATCCCACAATGCGCCTCCGATCGGAACCGGGGGTGGATTGAGGATGCGCATGGAGACCATGAAGGGGGCGGTCTCCCCGATGCCATCATGGACGGCAAAGGAAAAAAGGTCGTCGCCGACCGTTCCGGGATTGGGACGGTAGGTGAAGGCCCCGGTCCGGGGATCGGTGATGGTGGCGGTCCCTTTCTCGCCATTGACGACAATCCGAAAGGTCAGATTGGTTTCTCCCTCTTCATCCCGGATCGGCAAAAGTCCGGTATACACCTTGCCAACCTCGACCGTCGGTTGTTCCGTGAAGGGGACGAATTCAGGGAGGCGATTGACCGCCTGCAACATGACCGTCGTCCGCTCCTGAATGACCGCTTGTTGGACCGTCGCCTGGGCCAGAATGTTTTCGCTGTGTGGGGAGAGTTGACTTGCCAGCGTCTCCAACGTTGTTTCCCCACCCGTGGCCGCCGTGCCGCGCACGTTGTTCACCAATTCGTCCCTCGCAGCTTCATTCAATTGGGTCCCGACGATGGCAGCGACGTTACCGGTGGTTAACATCAGATTTTCCAGCGACACATCCCTGGAACTGGATAACGCCTGGGTGGTTTGTTCCAAAGTATTGGCGCTGGTGCGAACCGAATTGAGAATCGTGTTGGTATCCTGTCCCTCACTACCCCGGGCTACCTCCGCCATCGCCGTCAAAGGCGAGGCAATGGTTTCCCGTACCTGGGCCAGACTGCCACCCCGTTCCAATACGGCGCCCGCCATGGTCGCGGCAGTCTCCGTGATGTCCCGGGCGGCTTCCTGCATCACAACGCCCCCGGAGGCCAGCGTATTTTGCACCTGGGCAAACACCACTTCCATCGCCTCGCCATCCAGCCCTGCCGCTGCCAAACCCTGGGTCACCTCGGCCAGGGAAATCCCCTGTTCCTCCAGAGTGCGAAACGAGGTTTCCATGTTGGTCCGGGAAGTTTCCGCCGTCGCAGCGGCTTCCTGTTGCAACCGGGTCAGGGTTTCGGCATCGATGGAACCGGTCAGGGTCGCCGTCTTTTTCAATTCCGTGATGGCACTGGCGGCGGCATTGGCGGCCAGGACCTGAAGGTTGCTCCCCTGGTAATCGGACGATTGTCCCACTTTCTCGACCAACGCCGGTCCGACGGCCCGGGCCAGATTGGTTGCGACATTCATGGCACTTTCGGGCAAATCATCGCCCGTCAGATCGATGTTTTCAAGCTCATCGAACAACTGTCCGGCCATCGCCTCCGCCAGGACCGCCTGCTTGTCGGCATCGAGCGCCGTCGCCTGGGCATGGAGGATGGCGGTGTTGTCCACCACCAGTCGGGCCATGTTGGTCAACACCTTGACCGCCGCCCCCGAAAAAGCGGCGGCATCCACCGTCAGGTCATAGTTTTTGAACGTTTCGGACGCCTGGGTGACCAGAGCGCTCGCCATGGAGTTCAATACATCGTCATCCATGGCATCCGCATCCTGATCCGCCGCCATTTCCACCAGGGCCGAATCCAGAGCGGTGGCGGTGTTCCTGGCGGCGTTTTCCGCCTTGCCCAGTTTTTCCTTCTGTGCGTCGGTCATGGCGGAACGGTCCACCGCCAGATCACTCAGATAGGTGGTCAGAGAACTGGCGATCCCCTTGCCCATGTTGGTGGCAACCAACAGTTTTTCCTTGTCATCCAGTTTGCTCTTGTCCTTGCCTGATTTCAGCGAATTGGACACCGCCTGGGAGACGATCTCGCCAAAGTTTTTGACCTGGGTCCCCAGGGTCGCGACGTTCGCCCCCGACTGGGTCAGATCCACCGTGGTGGTATTGATCAGATCCGACATCTGTTCCCGGGTGGCGGTCAGGATCAGGGACAGGTTTTCCCCACCCTGGTCGGTCTTGCCGATGGCGATCAAAGGTCCCTTGACCAGTGCCATGCTGTTGCTCACCACATTGGTCAAGGCATCGCCACCGGTCACCCCTTTTTTCTCGACGATCCTGGCCACCGTCACCGCCGCCGATTCGACGATGGCCTCCAAAGATGCCCGCTTTTGGCTGTCGGAGCCGGTCAATTCACTGTTGGCGCTGGTGAAGACCTCCTCGAACGTTTTGGCAAAGGTTTCGGTATTGGCCAGGATCATCGAGGTATCCGCCCCGGAGACCGCTTCCGCCTGGATCATGGTTTTGACATCACCGGAGGGGCGTCCCTGGGAAACCAGTTCTCCCGCGAGTCGCGCCTGAAAAGCAGGCGTTGACATCAAGTTTTTGGCGACGGAAGAATCCTTGGTATTGGTGGCGCTGGCCAGAAGATCTTCCGGTTTGCGCGTCGGATCCAGCCCCGCCAGAGTATCGATCAAGGTATCGGCCAACCCGCCCGCTTTGGGATCACTGGCGGTCCTGGCCTTGAACGGCTTGCCCGCGAACGTGTCATAGTCGATGGCACTGCCGAAGGCGGTCTGGACGACGGTCTTGGCCTGTTTGGCAAAACCGTTGTCCCCGTCACTCACATCCAAACGGGCGAGTGAACCCCCGGTCGGAATCATCCGGGTGGCGATGGTCTGGGTGATGGGATTGATGTTGGTCGTGGCACTGGTCCCCGGTTGAACGGGAATGATGGAACGCAACACCTCCTTGCCGTTGGATCGGGTGACGCTCATCATCGCCGGAAAGGCAAACCCGGACGGAAAGGCAAACCCGGCATACTGCCCGTTGGCGTCGGTCGTCCCCACATCGACCGTGACCCCGGTCGTTGACTGAACCGTCACTTTGGCATTGGCCATGGCCAAACCATCCGCCACCGTGCCGGAAAGGGTAACGACCGAGGTTCCGGCACCACCGCCCCCGCCACCTCCGCCGCAACCTGCCGCAAACAAGGCCAACGTCGCCGCGGCGCCCAGACCGAGTATTCTTTTGGATTTCACGGCCCCTCCACTTCCCCCAGGCAACCTGCATCACGGTTGTGTAATGCTTGCAAAAAAAACATCATCAGGAACAGCTCGTTGCTCCAAAATAAGTGCAGTTTACCCCCCCCCGGCAAAAATCAAGCAAATTTTGCAGATTTATGGAACTATTTTTCAGGATGACGATGGCATCCTGGCATGAAGTTTTCCGGGTTGATTCAGTTCGTGTGCGGCATTACGGCGGTCGGCCCACATTTTTGCTTTTGGGCGACGTATCTTGATGTTGGGGATGCGACGGTCCAGACACTGCCTTGAAGTTTTGGGTATGGAAAAAACAGATTGGAGCGAAACTGGGTTTGACAGGAAAACGGCGAAAGACGAAAATTCCAAGGGCGAGGACCCAACGGAACGGAAGGTTCGGATTCTTGGGAAAAGCAACGTCATCCTCACATGTCATGCCCTTTCGGGCAATGCCCACGCCGCCGGTCGCCATCACCCGACCGATACCAAGACCGTACCTACCTCTACATCACCAAGGCGATGGACTATTTTGACCACTTTCCCGACCCCGAAACAACCGCCCATGTCTATTGTTTGTAAACCAAGGGTCAGTCAGAAACGATGCGTTGGACCCTATCATGGTTTTGAATGAAGATTATCTGAAGCTCGTTATGGAAAAATATTTGGCTCATTACCATCATTTGCGCGCCCACTTTGGCTTGCAAAGGGATTCCCGGAGCATCGGCCAATCCAGACGAAAGATTTTGGAAAGACCGTAAAAAATCCGGCACTTTGGCAGCTTGCACCACCAGTGCCTGCGAAAAACAGTCTGGCGTTGGGCCGAAAAGACGATGGTAGATGGAATCGTGATCAGTCATATTTTGGATCTTCGAACACATCCCCCAATGACCGGGCCTCAAAGATTCTGAGGCTCCACGCTTCCAGAATCGCTGGATCGG
>JADGCV010000084.1 GCA_015228815.1 Magnetococcales bacterium
CGCCGCACAAAGCCGCTGCCATCGACTACCAACCCCATGGTCAGCAAGGGACAATCGGATCTCTTCTCCTTGGAATGTGGGAGGAACTCTTCCCCCTGGAGCAGAACCGGCTGCTCAAGCTGCTGGTGGAGCAACTGGTGGTCAGCGTCAACGGCCTCGACCTGCGCCTGCGGGTGGCAGGCCTGGGGGCGCTGGTGGACGAACTCACCTCGAATCAGGAAAGGAGCGCGGCATGAGTACGGCCCATCTTTCGGAGGATGGCGCCATCCTGCACATTCACATCCCCATGCAACTGCGGCGGCGCGGGGGGCGGAAGGTGATCCTCACCCCGGACGGACGCACCGCCGATCCCCCTGCGGCTTCCACCCCCGCCACGCCCGACGATCCGGTGGTGCTCGCCCTGGTCAGAGCGCGGCGCTGGCAGGGCCTGCTGGAATCCGGCGAGGTCGCCACCATCAAGGAGCTGGCGGAAAAGGAGGGGGTGGAAAAGTCCTACCTCGCCAAACTGTTGAAACTCAACATCCTGGCCCCGGCCATCGTGGAGACCATCCTGCGTGGGGACTACCCGGACAGCATCAGTCTGGAAAAGCTGCGGGAGGGGATTCCTCTGGATTGGGAGGAGCAGCAGGAACTGTTCGGTATCCGGGCGGCATGACGACTTTGGTTATCATATCCTTGAACGTCGCATAGACTCATTTTATGGTCGTCGCGTTTCCCATGACTCCAACGACGGAACGCCGCCATGAACCATCCCTATTCCCTGACGCTCGAACAGGTGGACACCATCAATCTCAGCCTGGCGCGGGCCATGGCCATCGTCCAGATGCTGGCTGAATGCGGCCCCGAACGGCGGCGGGAGGCGGACGAACCAACCCCGGCCTCGCTGTTCGTGGTGATGCAGGTGGTCCAGGATGAGTTGGAACAGGTTCAGGAGGTGATGGGAACCTTGCGGAAGGAAGGCCAAACGGCATGAGACGGACTCACCGCCCCCGTTTGAGGGCTTGAATCACCTCTTCCAGAGCCTGGAGGAACCGCGACCGGTCCTTGTTGCCGAAGGGCGGGCCGCTACCCCGGATCTCTCCGGCATCGCGCAGGTGGGCGTTGAGATCCCGCATGGCCAACGCCATGCCGATGCCGTCATCATCGAAGGGTTTGCCGGTAGGGCCGACGGCCCGCGCTCCCTTGACGAGACAGCGGGCAGCCAGGGGAATGTCCGCCGTAATGACGATATCCCCCCGCTCGATGCGCTCCACGATCCAGTCATCGGCCTTGTCCAGACCGCCCGCGACCACCTGTATTTTCAGCAGGGGATGGGCGGGCAGACGCATCCATTGGTTGCTGACCATGTGGACGGCAAGCCCATGGCGTTCGGCCACCCGCATCACCTCGGCCTTCACCGGACAGGCGTCGGCATCCACGTAGATCATCATGGCGCCTTCACCGGATCGCGTCCGGTGCGCTCCCAGGTCTGGACCCCGCCTTCCACCAGGATGAACAGGGGGTGGGGATGCGGTGTGGAGACGGAGAGCAATGAGTCATGATGTGCCGGGCTGCGGAGAGACATCTTCCTCAAGAGGTGGTCCCATTCGAATAGGAGTTGACCGGTGGTTTCCTGAATTGCACCCTCCCAGGGAGAGGTGGCGATGCGGCTGGAGTCGAACCGGTATCTCCGCCGCAGCGACTCCCGATGCACCTCCCGCAGATAGGCGGCCACAGATCCGACGGGGTCCGCCTGTTCCCGGAACCGGAGCAGTTGCGGGTGCCGGGTATAGCCTCGGGTCATTCCCTGGAGCACCTTCTGGGCCAGCAACGCTTCCCGCCACAGGGCGACCAGTCCCTGGGCGTCGAGATATCGCGGGTGGAGGGTCCACAACCTCACTTCGATCTACCCATCGCCTTCCGCCGACACAGGCCACGCGGCAACCGAACGCGCTTCGGCCAACAACTGCTCCCAGTCGTCCGGGGGATGACCATCCGCCAGCATTTTTCCGAACACCCGGTAGGCGTCCTGATCGCTTTCGTGGGCGCGTTTGGTTTCTTCATCATTCACCCAGGCATAGACAATCACCCTGGATGAGGCATGATAGCGAAAGAAGAGCCGATATTGCTGGAAGAACTTGGCGCGGAACCAGTGTTTGCGGCGGTCTCCCAGGGTATGCCCCTGCCGGTATTCCGGTCGCGTCGGATCCTGGGGAATGACCTCGAACATCAACTTTCGGATGGCCGCCAGGCGCTTGCTGGCGTTTTTCCGGACATATCCCAGCGGATCGTTGCGCTGGAGTTGCTCGACCTGTCGGATCAGGGCCTCAAGCTGCGCCAGACACAACGGGTGAACGAAGAGGGTCCAACCATGGATGACCACGCCGGTCGAGGTTTTCATTCATCCTCAGCAGACAACGGCGCATCCAGATCGACCTCGATGCCAGCGACCAGGGCGTGGATGCGGTGCATCAGACTGGAATCGACCGCTTGCACCTG
This sequence comes from Magnetococcales bacterium, assembly GCA_015228815.1. Lineage (NCBI taxonomy): Bacteria > Pseudomonadati > Pseudomonadota > Magnetococcia > Magnetococcales > Magnetococcales bacterium. The sequence goes on from JADGCV010000084.1 coordinate 2,479, forward strand.
TTCTGGGTGGTTGGCCATGTCGTGGGCCAGAAAGTCCAGAAATCGCTCCAGGACTGGGTCGTCTTCCAGGGAAAGATCGGCCCGCGTCAGGATGACCTCGCCGCTGGGACGAATCGTATAATGGATCTTGTCCCGCTTCCCCAGGTTGAGGGCACGGCGCACGGTTTCCGGCACCGTGGTCTGATAGCGATCTGTCAGGGTGGATTCGGCTTCGAGGGGCATCATGGCGGCACGCTCCAGAGCATAGAGGAGGAATGTCTTAGATGGTAATGCGGTTGCATTGTCATGTCAATACATCATCACCTGCTTCCCGTGGTCACCCGTTCGACGCCGGGTTCCCTCGACCCCTGAGTAGTGCGGAGGGGGATCGAAATGCCTCTGAGGTCGGGGTGCGCGCAACCTGTTGATTTTTTGGGAGAGGTCGGGGTAAAAGGGGCGTGAGGTCGGATTGGGCCGACGACCTCGGGCACAGAGAAAGAGAGAGGGTTTGGGGCCGGTTTTCCCCAAAAAAGGCGGGGGGCCGACCTCGCCGGGGGTGAACCCATTTTTGGCCGTCGCCGTAACCATTGGAATTGTTGTGGAATTCCAGACGAAAAAAGCCACCCCGGAGGGTGGCTTCTGTACGGATAGCTTTCTTATATTTCTAAATGGGCCAGGCTCTATCACATTGACGCGATATATCATTGAATATTATATATTTTTAACAAACACAATCTTCACCGTACCATCAAATATACCAACAAAAAACGTCGCTGAATTTTCTGCCAAATCCCTGACACTCACGGTCAAATGTAGTGTTTCCTTCCGGGAAACAAATCCAAAGGGTACGCATCTTCCACCTACCCTCCCTTGCGGGGAGGACGGACTGAACGCTTTCCGGAAAAACGCCACTCTGGGAGCAAGGGCGCAGTCCAAGACTCGGTGGAGGGGATTTCCAGGACCCTTCCACGGGAATCTAAAGCAACTTCACCATCGCCGCCACGACACCGACGGCAACAACCATCAGGCTCCCGAGCTTGATCACCATCCGTTGCTCCAGTTCCTTGATTCGGACTTCAACCTTCGTGTCCAGTTCCTTGATGTCCCGCTTCAAGTCCGACCGGACCGACTCGATGTCCCGCTTCGACTCGGCACGGACCGACTCGATTTTGACATCCAGTTCCTTGATGTCCCGGCGCAAGACGGCTTCGGTCTGGGCCAGGTCCCTCTTGGTGGCCAATCGTTCCTCGATCAGAGCGACGAGTGCCTCGGCCTGAATGGCCGCCTGCCTTTCGTCAACTCCCGCATCCCGCAGTTTCTTGACGTAGGTGTACGTGTCGAACGCGATCGCATGGGTCATCGGTCTCTCCTCTTGCACGGTTTCAGTCATCACCCATTCTACCCCTCAATGAAGAAACTTGACAACCGTGGCGATCGGGAAGCAGTTTGGGATTCGGGAACGCCCGTAGCCTTAAGTTTCTTGGCATATGCCAAGGTGTCGAATGTGACCGTGGCACTCACGGGAAAGTCTTCTTCCAGGGGGACAACAAAACCATGACGTGCCATTTCCAAACGATGGGCAAGAGGCGCGTTTGAAACGCGGGCCTTGATGGCATTTCAACCAGGGAACATTTTCCTGGCGAGGGTTGACCTTAACCACCCTTTCAAGCGTGTTAAGACCGTGGTGCGCCAAGATTTCGTGGGCGAGCGTCTCACGAGCGTCTCTGGCAGAAAACATAAGGGATCTGTTGATAATAACTCTTCTAGTTCTGGGGTAATAGGCTCCCATTGCTTTTTCTGATGCATCGGTGGTCCACCCTGTGAATTTTCCATTGAAATCATCGAGTATGACGATTTTCAAGCCATACCGTTCGATGCCCTTTGCATAATCCTTCTTGAAGGATTCGACCTCTTGAACGACCGCATCTTTATGAAATGGGGTCTTTCCTTGGTCCTGACGATTCCGCCATGGCTGCGTGCCATCAGTAATCGTCTTTTCGTTGGGGAGGATACCGTTTCTTGAGATAGGAAGGAAGCCTTGTCGGGGGGAGGGTCTTCCTGGTCGATTTTTTTTACTGTTCCGACGCTCTGGCTCCCGCGATCATAAAGGGAGTGATCGTTCCAGGAAGCGATACAAGGCGTTCTGCTCAATAAGCCAACACAACTCCATCTTTGCGGTCAGACCGCGCCAGAATGCGAATGGCATGGGTTGCCGTGTCCGCCAGGAAGATAATCTCCAGGACACTCGAATATCCGCCGGACCCCGAACATTTGGACAAATTTTTCGTTTGATATTACGGCTGTACGCAGTGCGGACGATTAGTTACGCGCGTATGATTTTCTGATTCGTGCGCACCTCCCGCATCAGCGAATTGGCGATTTGTCTCCCGTACTGGTCTTTCAACTTGTGCCAAACCCACCCCTCCTTATAGCCTTTTGCCTTGGCAAAAGCGGCAAGATCCTTCACGACGTTCACGCGATTCGAATTCAAGGCGGGAACGTTGTATTCGAACTGGACAAGATGCCCGCCGGTCTGGACCACACCCCGAACCGGGTGGAGCGCCGGTTGCCAACCGCATTGCGGGCAAACTTTTCGACCCGGGGAAAACGCAAAGAAACAACCCGGGCAGATTTTCAACTTGGCCTCGTTCTTTTCCTTCTGCCGTTTCTTCCCTTCGAAGCTCCATTCACGGGGGTCGGTGGGGAAACCATGTTCGTGAACGCATCCGGCATGATCCAGGATGATGGCATCGCCTTTTCCCGGATCGGTCCGCAAAACCCGTCCAACCATTTGCAGATACAACCCGGTCGATTTCGTGGGGCGTGCCAGAACGGCGCAAGACGTTCGTGGCAGATCCCATCCTTCAGTCAAGATTCCACAATTGGCCACGATCAGGGTTTCCCCTGTTGCCAATCGGTTGAGGATTGCGTCACGCTCGGTCTCTGGAGTTGTCCCGTCCAGATGTTCGGCATGGACGCCCTCTGCCAGAAAGGAATCCCGGATGTGCTTTGAATGTTCGACGTTCACCGCGAACGCAACCGTTGTCCTGCCTTTGGCCAGGTGAAGCCAATGTTCGACGATTTCCCCGACGATTACGGCCCGGTCCATGACAGCGAATGCTTGCCCCTTGTCGTAATCTCCCTGGGTGATCTTCAGTTTGGCAAGGTCCGGAATCGATGGCGCATGGATCCTGGCGGGAACCAGAAAGCCCATTTCAGTCAATTCGGCGGTGCTGGCAACTTCGATAATCTCTTCGAACAGTTCCCCCAATCCTCGTCCATCCGACCGTTCCGGCGTAGCGGTCAGGCCCAGGACAGTAGCCCTGGGGAACCGGTGCAGAATGTTCCGATATGATGCCGCCGTGGCCCGGTGCGCCTCATCGATGATGATCAGTTCGGGAAGGCCGGAATTTCCCTCCAGACGCCGAACCAGAGTCTGGACACTTGCGACTTGGACCGGGAGTTCAGGACGGTCCCGTGGATGATCGGCCATAACGACTCCGTGATCGATACCAACGTCGTCCAATTTGCTGGATGCCTGGTTGATCAACTCCCGGCGGTGTGCAAGAAACAAAACCATTGTGCCTCGTGCGACGGCGGAATGAATGATGTGACTTGCAATGATTGTTTTCCCCGCCCCGGTCGGCGCAACAAGGACGATACGCCGATGTCCAGCTCGGATTGTGGATCGAAGGCGGTCAACGGCTTGGATTTGGTACGGGCGAAGTCCGATCATTGGATGCCTCCCCGATCCCAAAGCATTCGCAACGCCGATCCATCCAGATTGTGCGTTGCCCGGCGAAACGTTTGCTTGGCCCCACCACTTGTCCGAAAAATGGCCTCATCTCGGGTCAACCTTTCCAATGTCACATTGGAATCGGCCAGACAGTAAACCAACCCCTGACTTCCAAACCGAACGCTTGGCCTCGTGGCATGAACCCCGAAGATTTCCTCGGTGGTCCATCCAAGTCGATCGACTTCCTTTCCGTGTCGTTCAATGAACACGCCCACTGCCCGAAGGACCTTGTGCCACCGTGCCAGGGGGATGTCTTGCGGTCTGGGCATGACGAGAAGAAGCGCCATCCCTTCAGCCCATTCTCTTGGAATCCCGCCTTCATGTTCGATGATGGCCGCCCGCTCTTCAAAAACTTCACAGCCACAGGCCAAAGAAGATTCGGTCTGATGACCTGAGTCTCGCTCTGAAATCATCCGACCAGGCGGAAGACTCGGTTTGGATCCGGGATCGGCGGGCGCTTCGGCGCGCAACATGTTGATCAATTCGTTCTTGTGCGCCCG
>JADGCV010000085.1 GCA_015228815.1 Magnetococcales bacterium
GTTGCCCTTGCCGGTGTTCTTGAGGTCATCGGCCATGTGCAGGTCGGCGTTCATGCGCGCCTTGAGCACAGGGATGCGGCCCAGGCGGTCGAACTCGGCGGAATGGGCATCGAAGTTGAAAGCGCAGGCGATAAGAACGTCAAACCCGGCATCCCCGGCTTCCCGGGCGGCGCTGATCAGATCGGGACGGGAGACGGTGCCGAACTCAGGACCGATGAGGATGCCGGCGCGGCGCTCCTTCTCCTCCTCCATGTAACGGCCTTCGGCGCAGATCAGCCGACCCGGCCAGCCGGTCAGGGCGGTGAAGAGAATCCGGTTTTCCTTGTGTGCCTGTTGGATCCCGGCGGTTCTGAGGTGTTCCAGGATGACGGCGGCGAAATCAAGGAGTTCCGGGTACGGAACACGGGATGGATCCTTGAGGTGATCTTCCTGGTCCACGATCAATACCCGGTGGGGCGACAGGCTTTCTACGGTGAAGGGACCCGCCACCCGGACCTTCGATTTGACGACATGAGGTTGATCGTAAAGATATTCGAACTCCGCCTTGGCGGTGATGCAATGATCGATCTCTCGCTGTCTTTTGATGCGCCCCTTCCACCATTGCTCATGAATTTTTTGCGCCGTTTCGGACCATTCGCCGTCCGCCTCCCGGGGGATCTCCCATTCCTCCCAATGTTGGCCCAGGGCGGCGTTCAACTCCTGACGCAAGGGGTCCAACGTTTCCTGATGTCGTTCCCAGATTACATCGATGATCGGGTTGTTGGCAATCGATTTCAAAGTGATGTGGGGGACGCGCTCATACACAAACCCCTGGCGGAGGTCGCCGTGGACCTGGAGGTCGGCATCCGGTGGCTCCTCTTCCCGAATGGAATTTTCTTCGAGCAGCACCGCCGTCATGGTCCCTTTGCCCGTCCGGGAATATGGGGGAGACCGCAACCCGGCCTCCTTTTCTTTCCCTTCCAGGGAATCGGCCAGCAGGTAATAGGGATAGCGCGCCCCCATGATCCGCGCCCGTGCCAGGGCCAACGCAACGCGGGAGGTATCGATGGTGATCCAACGACGGCCCCATTGTTCGGCGACGTATGCGGTGGTGCCGGAGCCGCAGGTAGGGTCAAGGACAAGATCGCCGGGGTCAGTGGTCATGAGGAGGCAGCGTTCAACGATTGATGGACTTGTTTGAACAACGTAAATCAGTCCTACGCCAATTTGCATTGATTCCCATCGATCAGTGATGGGAAGAACAGAAAAATCTTCCAGGAATCTCTTATAACGTAAGGTTGATATCCCCGATGCAATTCTTCCAGCTCTTGATAATCTTCCGAGACCGGCAAGCGTTGTCTTCCAGTGGTTTCCAGTTCCTGGTTTGTATATTTTATGCTGGAAATTAAATTCTTGTTCCGAGGATGCTTGGCCGGAACTTATTAAACTTGTATGCTGGAATATTTTTCCGTCGATATTACTCGATGTTCTTTCAATCTCTCCTCGGGTCAGCCTACGTTCAGTTCCATCTTGAAGTTCAATTTGATCATAACGATCCGACGAAACATGTCCAACAGTCCTTTTATTATACAATTGGCGATATTTTATACATTCTCTATGGTTGGCGTACCATAGAATAAAATCAACAGTATTCGCGAGTAAATTTGCAGACTGACTTCCAGTCTTTTGAACTTGAATGATGGATACAAAATTTTCATCACCAAAAATTTCATCGAGTATCGACCTGACCCGATGGACATTTTCATCGCCGATCTGCACAAAGATCGATCCTGAATCGGTCAGCAGATCCCGGGCCAAGGTCAGACGGTCCCGCAGGTAGGTCAGATAGGAGTGGATGCCATCCCGCCACGTATCCCGGAACGCCTTCACCTGCTCCGGCTCGCGGCTGATATGGTCCTTGTTGCCATCCTTCACATCCCGGCTGGTGGTGGACCACTGGAAGTTGGAGTTGAACTTGATACCGTAGGGCGGATCGATGTAGATGCACTGCACCTGCCCGCGCAGCCCCTCACGTTCGGCCAGGGAGGCCATCACCTGGAGGGAGTCCCCCAGGATCATGCGGTTGGTCCAATGGCCATCATGCCGGTAGAAGTCGGTGGCGATGGCCTCTTTGGGCAGTCCGTTGAAGTCGGAAAAGAGATCGAATTGAAAGCCCGGCTGTTGGGATTCATCCTTTTTGGCCCGTGCCGCACTCTCCCGGCGCAGATCCTCGACCAAAACCTTGGGATGGACCTTCTCCTGGATGTAGAGCGGTGGTGCATGCACCACCAGATCGGACCAATCCTGCTCATCCTTGCCGCGCCATACCAATTGTGGATCCAGATCCCGGTTGCGCCGCTCATAAGCGATCCTGATGGGATTGTGCTCATCCCGCTTCATCACCGACTGGAACTCCGCCGTGGGAATGTTGCGACGGTGCGCCTCCTTGTGGGTCAGGGCATCGACTTCCAAGGTTTTGTCTGCGCCTTTGCGGGCCATCAGGGGTTCTCCTCCGGCGTATCACTCCGGTTTCCCGTTCGCAGAACGGAAACCAAACCGTCAATATGTTCAAACAGGTCGTCGTTCACGTTCTGCCACATGGGGTCCAGAATGAACTCGACGCCTTCCCGGCGCGCCAACTTGGCCGCCGGGACGAAGTCGCTGTCGCCCGTCACCAGAATGATGGTGTCGGCCTGTTTCTTCAGGGTCATCGAGGCGATGTCGAGACCGATCCGCATATCGACGCCTTTCTGGCGCAGGATCAGGCTCACGTCATCCTCGCCAAAGTCCTGCCAGGCGGCAATCAGTTTTTCGAGGTTGCGGCGTTGCTCAACCGTCAGATCGGGCGGGCCGCCCCCTTCGTTTCCGTCGGCCAGGAGAGATTTCAAGAATGGAACCCATTCCCTTGTTCTGATGAGAGATTTCGTCAGGCGGGAGGGAATCTGCCAATCGCCTTCCTTGGTCACCTTGCCCAGCCGCAAGGCGAACTTCCGCTTCCGCCGAAGTTCCTGGAAGAGTGATTCCCGAAACCGTGCTTGTTCGGTTTTTGCGAATTCAATGCGCCGGTTGGCGATGGGATGGTGGGTAACGCCATCGAAGGGGCGGGCGTCGTAATAGAACAGGCGGTAGACGTGATCCAGCCAGCGGATGGGGTCACTCCTGTCGGCTTCGCCGATCAACCTTTGAACATGGCGCTTGCAGAGAATGCGAGCGGTTTCCGCCACCGCTTCAGGGGTCTCGCGGAAACGTGATTCCACGACCTTGGGCAGCCGTTTGAGGAAAAAGCCCCCGTCAATGAGGATCGCAACGCGACGAATCCTCATATCCCCACCCCTGCAACAAAAAAGCCCCAGGGTTTCGGCACACGCTCGGGATAGTTGAGCGGGCGTACTTCCAAGGGGCGGATACGAGAAAAGCATACCGTTTGATGGCGAAAATGGCAACCGATCATTGCACGGCCCCAGACTTGGTGATCACCTTCTCGATGATTTCATGAAAGGCTTCGTCAACCTTATGTCCGAAATCAGCCTCCATGGCGAACACATCGGTAAACTCGGCAAAGGCCCAACGCCCGAACTTGCCCAGGTTATTCACCCCCGGCACCCAATAGGCGCGCATGGTGTTGGCCTTGTCCTTGGCATCCTCGCCACGGAACCCTTTGATCTCGACGATCAGGTTCAAGGGATCCCCCCGGCCATGGCCATCGTCCACCTGGACGATGAAGTCCGGGATGTAGGTATGGGGGACCGCGCCCATCAGGTAGGGAACCTCCAGTCCAAGGTTCTGGTTCTTGACGTAGGCCAGCACCTGGGGATGGCCCTCTACAACCCGGCAAAACTCCGCTTCCCAATCCCCGTCGCAAATCACCCAGTTGATCTGACAGCGGTCCGGTCGGGTCTCCCACCGGGTTTCCTTGGATGTGGTGAAGTTCACATGCATGGTGGAGCCTCGGGGATTGTAGGCATCCAGGATGGCCTTGACCGGACGTTCGCCCTCCAGGCGCTTGGTGATGGCCGTCTTGATCCGCTCGCAAGCCATGTCGGCGATTTCCTGAATGATCAACTGCGCCGGAAACGTGCCGCCGGTACAGCGCAAATAACCACCGTCCAACCATTGACGAACGATGCGCTTGAGTTGGCCAAACAGATACAGCTTGGGTTCCTCGCCAGGATCGCGGTATTGGGTGTAGAGCAGATGGCGCGTCAGGTGAAACAGAATGGTGGAGCGCCGCATGTCCTCCAGATGTTTGACGGTCAGATCCACATCTTCACCGATGATCCCCTGGTTTCTGGTGATTCCCGGACCGGTCAGAAGTGGCGTCAACTCCAGAACGGAATTCTCGGTAAATTGGGCCGTAAGCTTTTCATCGGGCAATTCCACCCGATAACCTTCCACCCGGGGGAAGGTGATCTCCAGATCATTGCGCTCCGGCGTGACCGCATGCACCCGAATCGTCTCCCGGGGCGGGACAGGCTTGGAGATGACGGGTTGTGCGGTGAAGTCAAAGGGAATGCCCAGAATGTCGGCATATTCGACGTTGAACAGGCCTTCCTCATTAAGATCGTAGGACTGGCGGCGCAGGGCGCGGCCCACCACCTGCTCGCAAAGCAATTGGGTTCCGAAAGCGCGAACCCCCAGAACATGGGTCACCGTATTGGCGTCCCACCCCTCGGTGAGCATGGAGACCGAGACGACGCAGCGGATGGATTCCCCCAGGCGACCTCGCTTGCCGACCGTGTTCATCACCTCCCGCAGGAGGTCCGAATCGGTAATGTTCTCCCCGGCGCGTTGATCGCCGGTCCGGTCCACGATCTCCCGCCGGAAACGTTCGATCTCATCGGAGGCCATGTCACGGAAGTTTGTATCCAGCGCCTCGCCAGATTCCAACTGTTCGCTGTCGATCAGAAGCGTCCGTGGGCGGGGAAGGCGGTTGCCGTGCTCGTCATAATTGCGAAAAAGCGCCAATCGGCCATGTTCCAGCTGGGACTTGCCATCGTCCCCTTCACGCTCAAATCCGGAGATGAAATCGTAGACCAGCTTGGAGGTGGAGGTGTTGTTGCAAACCACGATGAACACCGGCGGAACGCGGATGCCTTCCTTTTCCCAAAGGTTAAAGGTCTCCTCGTAGTGACCGTAAAGGGCCTCCAATGCGGTTTGCAGTTCAGTGGGCAAACTCAGGGGGTCAAGCGTCTTTGCCGCGCCACGCCCCTTCCTGGGCATGTGTTTGCCGATATGCTCCCAAAGGTTGCGGAACTTGGGCACATCCCCGCCGGGAATATTGTCGGCGACCGGAACGCGGGGCAGCTTGACGATGCCGCACTCAATGGCGTCCATCAGGGAAAAGTCGCTACAGGTCCAGGGGAACAGGGTGCCTTCGATATATCCTGACCCTCTCAGGAAGAAGGGCGTCGCAGAAAGGTCGAACACGGTCCGCACCCCCAGCTTGCGCTTCACCGCCTCGATGCCGGAGATCCAAAGATGGGCCGCCTCGTTGTTCTTCTTCGCCTCGTCCTTGTCATCGCCCGTCAGATCATCCACATCATGACTGCCCGGCTTTTCCCGGTAGCAGTGGTGCGCTTCGTCATTGAGCACCAGGATGTTCTTCATGCCCATCAGCCCGGGCATCACCCGCTGAAGCATCTGGCCTTCGGTTTCTACCGTCTCCAGGTCGGGGCCGCGCCCTTTCAGCAGCGAACGGCCCACTTTGGAAACGTCCATGCGCTCCCGCAGCTTGAAGGCGTGATAGTTGGTGATGACGATCTTGGCCCGATCCAGATCCGCCAGCATGTCACTGGGAACGATCTCCCGGCTCTTGTAGTAGCTGTCCGGGTCGTTGGGCTGCAAAACCCGAAGGCGATCACGAATGGTAATGCCCGGGGTGACGATGAGAAACCCACGGGTGAACAGTTTGCTCTGGGGGTGGCGGGCTGCATTGACCGTCTGCCACGCGATGAGCATGGCCATCACCGTGGTCTTGCCGGCTCCCGTGGCCAGCTTCAGCGCCAGGCGATAGATTTCGGGATTGGCCTCCAGATTGGTTTGTTGCAGGAGATCCAGATAGTTTGATCCGCGTTTCCCCATTTTGGGGGCGACCTCGGTGAGCCAGATGGCCGTTTCCACGGCTTCAACCTGGCAGAAGAAGGGGCGGATGCCTTGGAATCGATGATGACGCCAATGCTGAAGCAGTCGGGCTGTTTCCGGGGTGACCGACCACGGGTCGGATGAAGGAAGATTTCGCCAAAGTTTGACCTGGCTCCGCACCTCGTTGATGAACGGGGTCGGATCGTACTCCTGTTCAGCCGTGGAAAGATCATCAAAGACCATCACGGATTGGTCTTTGGAGCTACGACGTTTTTTGGGCTTGGGTACAGGAGTGATCAGGTCCGAGGGACGACGGTTGTGGATAATCTTGTTGGTCGGCTGTCCATCGGTATCCAATTCCCAGTGCTGATCAGGATCTCCGTATGGCGAATTTAATATTGGCCTCTCAAAGAAACGATTGGGCATGGCTCTGCAACCTCATTATTATTAATTACAATAGGTAAACCACCGGCTTTGCCGGTGGACTGAACAAGGCTGCGCCGTTCCCTCGTGCAGATGAAAGCACACGACTTTCAGGGAATGAACAGCGTTTTCAAGGCTGGAAGAACGGTGGCGGTGATGACCAGAGCCAGCATCCATTTGATCAGCAACGTAACCGTTCAGACCCCCTCTCCCTCCGGGAGAGGGTCGGGGTGAGGGGAAACAGAAACTCCATCATTCAAAGGGC
>JADGCV010000086.1 GCA_015228815.1 Magnetococcales bacterium
AAATTGATTTACGAATTGGTGTAATATTCGTCGGAAAAGTGCCAACTGGAAAGAACGAGGGATCAGGAAGTCTGAATCTGATAGCAAATTTTGAAAAGTTTCAATCCGCGCCCCCGCACGGGGGGCGACCGTAACCCAGTCCTGCAATTACCAACAGGATCAGGTTTCAATCCGCGCCCCCGCACGGGGGGCGACGGGTGCGCATCAATGATTCCGGCAAGGTGGGCCGGTTTCAATCCGCGCCCCCGCACGGGGGGCGACCCAACGCCTTCGCCGCCATGGCCTGGAGGCCGTAGTTTCAATCCGCGCCCCCGCACGGGGGGCGACGACACGCAGTCGGAGTAACGGAGTGATCCTGTGGGTTTCAATCCGCGCCCCCGCACGGGGGGCGACCCGCCCTGGGAAATGCTTTCGCCACGTCTGAATCGTTTCAATCCGCGCCCCCGCACGGGGGGCGACCAGTTGGATGACGCCTTGGGGGCCGTGGGCCACGTTTCACTCCGCGCCCCCGCACGGGGGGCGACCTTTGTGGAATATCTCGATAATGTTTGCAATTGTGTTTCAATCCGCGCCCCCGCACGGGGGGCGACGTGATATAGATTCGCCCTTGAGCCGAGTCTACAGTGTTTCAATCCGCGCCCCCGCACGGGGGGCGACTTTTGGGATAATACAAACAAAAGACTTGGGATTGGTTTCAATCCGCGCCCCCGCACGGGGGGCGACGATTCCGCCAAGGTTTATTTCATCTTCTTTTTGGTTTCAATCCGCGCCCCCGCACGGGGGGCGACTCGGCCTCGTCGGTCCAATCGAGCCAAAGGCGTTGTTTCAATCCGCGCCCCCGCACGGGGGGCGACCAGTCCATGATGGATTTAAAAAGCGAAGGGTTCGTTTCAATCCGCGCCCCCGCACGGGGGGCGACAACCAGACACTGGGATTCCGAAGGGCTTTACCTGGTTTCAATCCGCGCCCCCGCACGGGGGGCGACCGTTCAAAGACGTTACTTGGATTCGACCGAAAATGTTTCAATCCGCGCCCCCGCACGGGGGGCGACAAAGGGGATTGGAACAGAGTCGAGAGCAGTCAGAGTTTCAATCCGCGCCCCCGCACGGGGGGCGACGCTTTGATGAGCACCCGAGGCCGGGTGCAGATGGGTTTCAATCCGCGCCCCCGCACGGGGGGCGACTGGTCGTCGTCCCATTTTTTCGAGATGATCTTGTGTTTCAATCCGCGCCCCCGCACGGGGGGCGACCCCTGTTCGCTGCCGACGGAACTGCTCAGAAATGGTTTCAATCCGCGCCCCCGCACGGGGGGCGACCAGATGGTCCGGCGCGAACTCTGGCCCGATAAATGGTTTCAATCCGCGCCCCCGCACGGGGGGCGACAACGATACTCCCGCAGCCGAGGCCAGCTTGACCAGTTTCAATCCGCGCCCCCGCACGGGGGGCGACGGTCCGTCCCCGCACGATAAGTGCGGAGCGAAAGGGTTTCAATCCGCGCCCCCGCACGGGGGGCGACCTGGGTGTCCGGGAGGAGACCGGGCATCGGGTGGGTTTCAATCCGCGCCCCCGCACGGGGGGCGACGGGCGATGGATCGATAGAATGATGATGGCCCGTGAGTTTCAATCCGCGCCCCCGCACGGGGGGCGACAAAACAGGAATAACTCAAAAATATCAAGATAATAGTTTCAATCCGCGCCCCCGCACGGGGGGCGACGGGCCATCAACCGCCCGGCGGTGCAGATCTTGCGGTTTCAATCCGCGCCCCCGCACGGGGGGCGACGGAAATGAACACCCCATGCAGTCGACTGCCAAAAGTTTCAATCCGCGCCCCCGCACGGGGGGCGACTCGCAATTCAGGCAATTTGAGGGTGGTTCGCGAGGGTTTCAATCCGCGCCCCCGCACGGGGGGCGACCAGGACCCCATCGCCTGGACCGAGAGGGACGGAGGTTTCAATCCGCGCCCCCGCACGGGGGGCGACCGATGATGGCAACGGGAATCCCGCCGTTGGGAGTGTTTCAATCCGCGCCCCCGCACGGGGGGCGACTGATTCACCGGTCACCACCGACCCGTTGACAAAGGTTTCAATCCGCGCCCCCGCACGGGGGGCGACTACCATTGCAACCAAATGCAAACACCTCGTCGATGTTTCAATCCGCGCCCCCGCACGGGGGGCGACCCGGCAATGGCGGGTCGTATCCATCGAAGAGACGGTTTCAATCCGCGCCCCCGCACGGGGGGCGACCGCAATTCAGGCAATTTGAGGGTGGTTCGCGAGGGTTTCAATCCGCGCCCCCGCACGGGGGGCGACGGTTGTGAGCCTGGACAGGCATCGAGGGGGGAGGGTTTCAATCCGCGCCCCCGCACGGGGGGCGACCATCTTGTTGCGATGGGACGATCCAGACGGCCATGTTTCAATCCGCGCCCCCGCACGGGGGGCGACGGTCTTCCTGCGCCCCGGCGAACTGCGCCGACTCGTTTCAATCCGCGCCCCCGCACGGGGGGCGACCCGCCAATACGACGGCGTACTTGGAACCTTCCGGGTTTCAATCCGCGCCCCCGCACGGGGGGCGACCGGAGGGCACGGTTGCGATAGTGCCTCCGATGTAGTTTCAATCCGCGCCCCCGCACGGGGGGCGACCCCCGGGCTGGGGGGTTGGGGTTCTTTTTCAGAGGTTTCAATCCGCGCCCCCGCACGGGGGGCGACACCCCGGGCTGGGGGGTTGGGGTTCTTTTTCAGAGGTTTCAATCCGCGCCCCCGCACGGGGGGCGACGGTGGTTATACCTGATGCATCGTCCGATCCGGATGTTTCAATCCGCGCCCCCGCACGGGGGGCGACCACCACCTCCACCTGCCGCAGATGGCAAACCGCCGTTTCAATCCGCGCCCCCGCACGGGGGGCGACGACAAACTGAAAAACGAGGCACCTTGACCAACAGGTTTCAATCCGCGCCCCCGCACGGGGGGCGACGCTGGAGGGCAAACCGGGTGACATAGGATCCGGTTTCAATCCGCGCCCCCGCACGGGGGGCGACTTCACGTATGGCGAGGTCCACCACTCCGGCAGGGTTTCAATCCGCGCCCCCGCACGGGGGGCGACCATCCGGATCAATGATCCCGTGACGATCAAGATGTTTCAATCCGCGCCCCCGCACGGGGGGCGACGGCCATCGATGCGGCAAGGGAGGAGGTCATGGCGGTTTCAATCCGCGCCCCCGCACGGGGGGCGACTCGTCAATACGGCTCTTTGAATCCCGCCATCCTTGTTTCAATCCGCGCCCCCGCACGGGGGGCGACCCTCATGTCCTATTTTCAATCGTAACAACTACATGGTTTCAATCCGCGCCCCCGCACGGGGGGCGACCAATCCCCGGATCTGTCCCTCCTGCATGGGCTGGTTTCAATCCGCGCCCCCGCACGGGGGGCGACTCAAGTCTGCCATCTCATCGTCCCATATATCCAGTTTCAATCCGCGCCCCCGCACGGGGGGCGACACTCCTTCTGACACCTACAAAAACCGTCGCAGCAAGTTTCAATCCGCGCCCCCGCACGGGGGGCGACTCTGCTCCCCGGCCATGATCTGCGATCCCGAACCGGTTTCAATCCGCGCCCCCGCACGGGGGGCGACCGCCCGTGTGCTTGGGAAACGCCCCTTCAGGATAGTTTCAATCCGCGCCCCCGCACGGGGGGCGACTGTCCCAGCGTAACTTCCCGTCGGGGGAGTTGAAGTTTCAATCCGCGCCCCCGCACGGGGGGCGACTTGACAGTTGACCAAGCCATCCCTTGAAGCGGAGTTTCAATCCGCGCCCCCGCACGGGGGGCGACCGCCGGTCGTAGAGCCTTTTCCAATCCGGTGCGTCGTTTCAATCCGCGCCCCCGCACGGGGGGCGACTTTGAAATTGCGCGATAATTATTCGCGCAGGTACGTTTCAATCCGCGCCCCGCACGGGGGGCGACCATCGCCCCGGTTCCGACGATGCCCTTTGAGAGAGTTTCAATCCGCGCCCCCGCACGGGGGGCGACTCAAACCCGGCCACGGTTTGTTGCCGTGGCGGATGTTTCAATCCGCGCCCCCGCACGGGGGGCGACCCGAGAAGTCTTGATCAAGGCAAAAGCAGAAGGTTTCAATCCGCGCCCCCGCACGGGGGGCGACCGTTGTTGTACCACGCCATGTCTGTATTGGATCAGTTTCAATCCGCGCCCCCGCACGGGGGGCGACACGCGGATTTCAGCGCGGCTCTTGTGGCGGCGCGGTTTCAATCCGCGCCCCCGCACGGGGGGCGACTCTGCATCACCGATCAATTGTCCACCGAACGTGGTTTCAATCCGCGCCCCCGCACGGGGGGCGACAAGCGTTGGCAAAAAGTGTCGGAGATGTTCTTGAGTTTCA
The DNA here is from genome assembly GCA_015228815.1 of Magnetococcales bacterium. NCBI lineage: Bacteria > Pseudomonadati > Pseudomonadota > Magnetococcia > Magnetococcales > Magnetococcales bacterium. Next base: position 4,390 of record JADGCV010000086.1, read on the forward strand.
ATCCGCGCCCCCGCACGGGGGGCGACGATAACTGGCGCAAATGATCCGATTACTATTTGTGTTTCAATCCGCGCCCCCGCACGGGGGGCGACGGGCAAGTCACTTTTGGTAAAAGTGACGGATCGCTTGTTTCAATCCGCGCCCCCGCACGGGGGGCGACATGATCTGAGGTCGCTGTGTGGATCCATGCTGCTGTTTCAATCCGCGCCCCCGCACGGGGGGCGACGGGCCATCAACCGCCCGGCGGTGCAGATCTCGCGGTTTCAATCCGCGCCCCCGCACGGGGGGCGACCATCCTCACCAGCGACCCCTCTAATGACATCCGGGTTTCAATCCGCGCCCCCGCACGGGGGGCGACGATCCGTAAGCATACGGTCCGTTCCGAGAGTCCAGTTTCAATCCGCGCCCCCGCACGGGGGGCGACGATTCAACCCCGTGAGCGGGGAACTCAATATTGTGTTTCAATCCGCGCCCCCGCACGGGGGGCGACGCACAAACACGCCGGCGAACCGGGTGTCGGTCAAGTTTCAATCCGCGCCCCCGCACGGGGGGCGACAAGCTTGATGCCGCATTGGCCGCATAGGGGTTGGTTTCAATCCGCGCCCCCGCACGGGGGGCGACATTCCCCGGCGAGTCTCCGTCGCGAAGCCCGACAAGTTTCAATCCGCGCCCCCGCACGGGGGGCGACCACCGCCGAACACGATCCCGCCGGGATCCAGCCCAGTTTCAATCCGCGCCCCCGCACGGGGGGCGACCATCCCATGCGGCAGCATTGGCGGCATCCATGGCGGTTTCAATCCGCGCCCCCGCACGGGGGACGACCGCATCGATGGCGGCTGCCCAGGCAGGCGACATGTTTCAATCCGCGCCCCCGCACGGGGGGCGACATTTATTGTAAGGCGTAATAGCAACGCTGACATGTTTCAATCCGCGCCCCCGCACGGGGGGCGACGTAGTGTACAACACTATCTCGCTCCTTCAATGTTGTTTCAATCCGCGCCCCCGCACGGGGGGCGACCGCAAACCCATGGCCAACTTCCTTGTTGGCGTCAGTTTCAATCCGCGCCCCCGCACGGGGGGCGACATGTTGAGACTTATGAGTTCATTGCCACAAGATGGTTTCAATCCGCGCCCCCGCACGGGGGGCGACTCCTCATTTCGACAATCGAGGTAAGGTTCGTCCCGGTTTCAATCCGCGCCCCCGCACGGGGGGCGACCAAGCGAGTCGAGAGAACTATGGGGTTAACTATGTTTCAATCCGCGCCCCCGCACGGGGGGCGACGGAGGAGCTGGCTGCCACCTGGGATGCCGCCATCGTTTCAATCCGCGCCCCCGCACGGGGGGCGACGGGGGCATCTCATCATCTACTCCGAATTCAACCTGTTTCAATCCGCGCCCCCGCACGGGGGGCGACTTTTCATCAATGCGTCTCTCATGTTCAGACTTCCTGATCCCTCGTTCTTTCCAGTTGGCACTTTTCCGACGAATATTACACCAATTCGTAAATCAATTT
>JADGCV010000087.1 GCA_015228815.1 Magnetococcales bacterium
AATTAAGGAAAGTTACATGCCGATCATGCCACATTTGAAGCCCGAAAACTACGTGTCCCGTGATGGTTGCGGTTTAATTGAGCAAACAAAGAGATACGATGGTCCGGTTTGCATCGGCCATCACGAGCGAAACATGAAGTACACCGCCCCGAGCAGGCATATTCCAGCCCAAAGGAAGTCAAGTTTGATGGGGCTGCCCATGTAAAAGACAGCAAACGGGGCGAAAACCGCCAGGGTGATGACTTCCTGGATGATTTTCAGCTGCGGCAGGGTCAGGGTGGCGGCACCGATACGGTTGGCGGGGACCTGGAGGAGGTACTCGAAAAGGGCGATTCCCCAACTGATCAGGGCGGCCAGAATCCAGGAACGGTTGCCCAGATGTTTCAAATGGGCATACCAGGCAAAGGTCATGAAAATATTGGATAGAACCAGTAAAATAATGGTTTGCAGAGCGGCAGGCAAGGGAAGCGCTCCTTCCACATCATCAATCGGGTGGCCGGTCGGTGAAGCTGTCCGCCGGACGCATCGTTTTATCTTCGAACTTCTGTCCTTGCAAACCCTTGCGCTGATTCAGTCCGTGTTTCGGCAGGCAAGAAATTTTTCCAGCGAATGGGCCATTCGCCGTTCGCGGGCCATCAGACGCAGCATCTCCTGATCCAGCCCGTCTTTACCCGCCTCCTCAAGAATGTTCTCGATATGACGGCGGGCCGCTTCCCGGGCTGCCTGACGCGCCCGTTCGATACGGTCCACATAACGATCGAGGGGGTGGGCAATGAAAGGCGTGGCGTTCGTCAAGGTGGGACACATGGGGGCGGTCATGGCCATGGTGCTGCGCTCCTTGCGGGATCTTGAGGGTGGTTGCCAATCTTCAGCCGTCGTGGAATGTTTGTTGAATGCGTTAATGCAACATAAATGCCATCAGGAAATTTATTGTTTAATACATTGTTATTTAATGTAAAAATAATTTTGTCATGGAAGGTGGGAATCGTTTGATGCAGCGCGTTCGACGTTGGGTGTGGATAATTTGACGTTGATTCGTCCTGTCCTGACGTGATTCAAGGGATGCCCTTGAATTCGGGAATGGCGGTGAAGGACCGTTATGGTGCCGGCTTGCATCTTTCAACGAGTGTCGCCTGCCGTAAGCAAATCGCGGCATTTTTCTTCCGTCCCGATTCCTTGCCGTGGGAAAAAGATGCCTGGTGACCATCGCCGCCAATGAGGGGCCGGGGGTGGATGTGGCGCGGGAAAGAGAAATTCTATTGTAGTGCAAGTGATTGAAAAATATAATTATGAAATAAAAAGAAAACCCCTGGTGTACGTTTGGAAAAAACGAAGAATTCTGGTTTGGGGAAGTGGCTTGGATTGTGCAAATTCCCCGAGGTCATCCAATTTCAGATGGGAGATTGCTTATGATGGACTGCTTGGTTTCGGAGACCTCGGAACGCGAATCGCAAAATATCGATAGGGATCCGCTCAATCTCAAGGGGAGTTACGATGCCCCGGCCTTCATCCGCCTCGGGCGAAAACTTGGGGCCGATCATCCGTCGGAATCGGGAGTCCAGGCGGGCGCGGCAATGGGTGACCGCTGTTCCTGATCGTTGGCTGATCGAGCGAAGCTCAATCCGTTCCCGGATACATCATCCCTTGGAACGTGAAGGTCGCTTCCATCAGTGGGCTGCGTTCCGGCAAAACGACTTGCGGACCCGGGAACGATTGCCTGCCCCCAGGTGATCGTTCCCGGTCAAAGTCAGCCAGGGGTGGGACATCTGTGCATCCTCGCGAGCCGAGTCAGACCTCTCCGGGTTTGAATACGAGGGCCAGGCCATTGTTGCAGTAGCGTTTTTTCAATGGTTGCGGGCCGTCGTCGAAAAGATGGCCCTGGTGCCCGCGGCAGCGGATGCAATGGTATTCGGTGCGCGGATAAAACAGTTTGGAATCCGTGCGCGTTCCAAGACGCTCCGGAAGGGCGCTCGTGAAACTGGGCCACCCGGTGCCGCTGTCATACTTCATCGTCGAGGTGAACAAGGGCAGTTCGCACCCGGCGCAGCAGTAATGTCCCTGGCGTTTTTCATGCAACAGCGGACTCGAAAACGGTGGTTCCGTCTCTTCCAGGCGCAATATGCGGAATCGATCTTCCGGCAATCGTTGTCGCCATTCCTCTTCGCTCCATGTCAACCATGATTGCGTCCCTTCTTCACGGGGGACTTCCGCAAGACCTCTGGCGCGTCCCAGAAGAGGCAAACCAAGGGTGAGACCAAACAGGTACAGGGTCGAATTCAGGAACCGACGTCTTTTCATCGCGGGTTTCTCCAGTGGGTCTTCATTTGGACCATCCATAAACGTACCTGATCAAGCGCGGGATCGGGAAGGGGAAACTGTTCCAAGTCGGATTGAATGAGGTTTTTATATTCTTGTCATCAAACTTCCATAATGTCCTCGGCGATTGCAATCTTTATTTTACATTAAAATTACGTTGTTATTGAACGTGTTTTCTTTATGAATTTGTGTGGTATCATGAAGGCAGAATTGCGAGGAGGGGTAACTGTTGCGGATGCGGAGTCGGAGGGCATGATTCGGAAGAAGGAAAACACACTCTTTCTGGGAATCAATCTTGGGACGTCGCGGACCACCGTCCTTTCCAGCCGGGGGGCGAAGGGGTGGATGCGTTCGGTTGTCGGTCAGCCGCGGGCGGGGTTCGGGGGTGGAACCACGGTGCCGATGCCCTTCATTGGAGAAGAGGCCTTGAATCGGAAGGCCACCCTGGATTTATCGGTCCCCTGGAAGGAGGGCATTCTTGGCGAGGGGGACGAAAAATCGTTCATGGCGGTGCGGGCGTTGATCGCTCATGCCCAGCGCATGGCCGATCCAGGGTCCGATGAGCAGGTGTATGGCATTCTTGTCGTGCCGGCGCGGGCAGCCCTGGTCAACAAGGGGCCTTTGCTGAAGGTGGCCCACGAGTTCATGGATCTGGCTCTGGTGTTCCCGGAGCCTTTCATGGTGGCCTACGGGATCGATCGTCTTGCCAATGCCATCATCGTCGATATCGGCGCCGCAACCACAAACCTGTGTGCCATGAGGGGATCGATTCCGGGGCCTGGGGATCAGGTGACGTTGTTGACGGGTGGCGATGCCATCGACAAAACCTTGTCCGAGGCCATCAACCACACCCATCCCGAGGCGCGAATGACCCCGGCGATTGCCAAAAAACTCAAGGAACGGTTTGGTCATGTCGCGACGGGGGGGCGGGAGATGGCCATGGTGGAACTTAAGATCGAAGGGGGGGTGGGCCTGTATGATATTGCTCCCGAGGCGGGTTTGGCCTGTGCGTCGATTCTTCCGCCGATGATTGCGGCCATCACCGGGTTGATCGAAACCTTTGCTCCCGGGGATCGGGAGGCAGTGGTTCGGAATATCGTTTTGACGGGAGGGGGCTCGCGCATTCGGGGGATGGCTCGGGGATTGATGTCGGGTCTTGCATCGTTTGGGGAGGTACAGGTCCACGAGGTGGCGGATCCCGAGTTTGCCGGAGTGACGGGGGCCTTGAAACTTGCGACCGAGCTTCCCTTCGATTATTGGACCAGAGCGACCGAGGGAACAGGCGATTGAACAATGATCGCAGAGGACCGTGGAGGGTGATCAAGTGGAAGTGTCCGCCTCGGATGGAATCCGACAATCGCCGGAATCGCAACAGGATTCTCGGCAACGATTCATGCCCGGCTCCATCAAATGAACAAAGAGCAAAGATGCAACAGTGGCCCCAAGCATCGGTCCCAGAACATAGACCCAGAAAAATCCTCCACGGGTATCGGGAAACGCGGCATCCCCCCATCCGGCCAACCATGAAAAAATTCGTGGCGCCAAATCACGTGCGGGATTGAGACCCGCTTGGGTCAATGGTGCGATCAGACCGATCACGGTCGTCACCGTCAGGCCAATGAACACCGGTGCCAGGCTGTCATCCGGGCGACCAAGATTGCACCCTTCCGTAAGAAGGAAAATCAGCAAAACCAGAAGAAAAGTTCCCACCGCTTCCGCCCCCACGGCCAGAGACAGCGTCGTCCGAACGTTCTCTCCCATGCCAGGATTGGGATAGAATTCACCGAAGATCATTGCCGTGCCGATCGACCCGGGAGTCCCCCGGACAATGCCATGCAGACGTTCATAGGCGGTGATGGAATCGGCAAAAAGGCCATACAGAATCACCGCTGCCAGGAGTGCCCCAAGTAACTGGGCCAGCCAGTAGAACGGAAGCCGTCCTGGAGTCATTCTCCTGGCAAGAACCATGGCCCAACTGACTGCCGGATTCAAATGCGCGCAGGAAAGATGGCGGGTGGCGTAGATTGCCAACGTCACACCGATTCCCCAAGAAAGCGCAACATCGAAAAGCCCATGATGTCCCCCGAACAAAACCGCTACGGCCACCGTTCCGCAGCCAAAGAGTACCAACAGAAAGGTACCAATCAATTCGCCGAAAAATTCACCGCTCTTCATGATTTGCGTCCTCTGGTTGCCTGCGAGTGCCGAGAATATTTCAATGGATGGGAGGTGGCAAGGATCAAGCCCTCCTCCCGTGGGCTGGCAAAACGCCAATTCATGCCGACCTATTGAAAAACCTCCGGCAGCGACCGGGCATCCAACAGGTCGAACCTATTGTTCTCGACCTGGGCCACCGCATCCCTTCCATTGTTGACGATCACCAGCCGATAGGGGGTGTGCGCCAGAAAGGCCTCGAACATCATGCAGTTTTCCTCGGTAT
>JADGCV010000088.1 GCA_015228815.1 Magnetococcales bacterium
TCAGCCCGTTTCCAACCTCAATAAGGCGGAATTTCCGCCCTCAGTTCAGCCATTTGCCCCTTTTTTGGCCCATCTGGACGCATTTCGAGTGCAGTTTCTTCAAATTGTGCGTGGCAGAGTGCAAAATCCACTCCCCGTTGCACAGTTCCAGACCACGCAAGCGAAACTCATCTGCCCCTTGAGTCTCCTTCATCTGTCCGAAAACCGGCTCCACCGTCTGACCGCGCTTCTTGTAAAGAGTCTTGCCACGCTCGGTCAGCAGTTTGCAATCCATCCGTTCACGGGCTGTGGAGTGAACAAAGGGCGAAGTGGAGCATTCCTGAGCCGGTACGTGCTTGAGTGGTCATCCCCTCCAGGGAAAACCTGGAGGGGATGGACACCTGCGCATTCACCTCCTGTATAACGCGACGAATGGTGGGTTCGCTTGGCGCGTCAAAAAGTTTGATTTTGTCGTTCAGGCGACAACGGAATCTTCGCCGCATAGCCTGAGATGATCTCTCGGCCCATTGGCTGATGGCAAGATAGCTGCGTGAACCGCCCATACCACTGTGCCTGTTCGTGGTGCGCAACTGGACGCACCCGGATGGCTTTGAGGAGCGATGAGATATCGAGAGAGTGGCATGCGTTCATGCCATTAGTACACAGGGTGATTGGGGAAAAGACCAGATATGATGTTTTGGCTTATCAGATCAATGCGTTGCCTGGACACTTGACACAGTCCTGGAAGAAGAGCGGAGCGTTGCAACGGCAGCTCAGAAAAAAGGAAGAGAGGAGAACAGCTCCTCTCTTCCCTCACGGGCTCACCCGGAGATGATCTGCAAGGAGGAGGCACTCAGTGTGGAGACATTGCTCAAGGTGGCGATGGTGACCGCCGACTGAGAACCGCTGCCGTCCGGATCGTACTTAAGCACACCAGTGCTGGTATTGAACAGAAAACGCTGGGAGGTGGTGGAGGCATTCCCGCTGCTGCTGGCCCGGAAACGGCTGGCACTCACGGTTCCGATACTCAATTTCCCGAAGTTGCTGCTAGTGAATACCAGCTTGTCCCCTTGGGTCGAACTGAAATCGGTGATGGTATCCCCGCCTTCGGAGGACTGGGTGAAACGGAACTGATCCGCATCCGACCCTCCGGTCAGACGATCCGATCCACTACCGCCGGTCAACTGATCCGCGCCGGAGTTGCCCGAAAGCGTATCGTTGCCGCTGCCGCCCCGCAGGATATCGGCTCCGCCCCCGCCGTACAACGTATCGGCACTGCTGCCGCCGGACAGCGTATCGTTGCCGTCATTGCCGCGCAGTTCATCCTTGCCGGCATTACCGGTCAGGATATTGTTCAAGGCGTTGCCGATCAGTTTATCCGCACCGCTGCCACCGGTAGCATTCTCGATCGCGCAGTTGTAGGCGATCGCCAGATTGTTGCTGCCATCGTAAACGACATGGGTATCCGTTCCCGCCCAGGAGGGCAGCTCGTCCGATGGAATCGAAATCGAACTGTAGGCTCCCGCCGTCAGGTCGATGACACAGCCAAGGGTGAAGTTGTCCACCGAGATGGTATCGCTCCCGCCCGCATCCCAGATGGTCTTGATGAACGGACGATCGGTTTCGAAGCGATAAACAGTGTCTCCCATCTCGTGGCTGGTGTTGCTGCCGTAGAGATACTGCAAGGCGATCAGATCCAGCGGCATCAAGGTTTCGGGTTTTATATTATAATAGGTATAACTGACACCGGATGTGACACCTGATGATATGGTGGTCATCTCCCGGAACAGACTGTCCGGATGAGAGGTGTAGGACATCACCGTGTAGGCTTCGTTGTCATAGGTTGAACTCAGCATCGCTCCTGAAGAGGAGGACTGCTCGAACGGATGCTTCATGCCGAGCGCATGACCGATCTCATGCAGCAGGGTGCTGAAACCGGCCGATCCGGGCGAGAATCCGTTGGTAGCCCAATAGTCGGCGTTATCGCTCAACCAGACATGACCGGCGGATGCGGATTCCGATACGCTGATGATGACATTATGACTGGAGTAGCTGTAGCGATAGGCGGGATAAAAACCCAATCCGGCATAGCTCGACAAGGTTTTCTGGGCAAAGGTCAACTGACCGTTGGAATCCACCTCGGAGAAGTGCACATCGATCATCGAGGAGATCGATGTCAAAGCTGCACGCGCCGCTGTCCGCTGCTCTGTGGTGCAGGGGGAAAAATTGGTGATCGTCCCATAGGAGGAGTCGGTGGGTTGCGTTTCCTGAAAGCTGAAGGTCAACGACACCCCTTCCCCCACGCCGGTGGTATCGGTGGTTTTGCTCCCCACCATAGCGGGGAAGTTCCAACGGGCCGTATTGGAATAATCGTTTATGGCCAGCAAGGTCAGCAGTGGATCAGTCGAGTAGCTCATGGGGGTGGCCATCCTCATACGGGCTGGAGTGGTTTGGTTTCACTGCGTGATGAAGAGGTTTCCATTCTTCGAGCGTTACATCGTTTGCCATGGAGGCACGGATCGGATCGTCTTGCGGCGGGCAACCGGGATCGGGAGCATTCCCTATTTGTCAACGAGCATCAAACGAGGCTGGCGTGACTGCGCTGCATAGTGGTTAAAAAACCGCTCGTAGGTCCCGTTGGCTTACTGCGCATCGGACCCGAAGCATGCTGTTCCCGGATTCTTTCACCCACCACGCTAACGGCACTGGGCTCCGACTGTTCTGCCTCTTTGTTAGCATGCGCACACCAAACCTACAAGCCTGACTCGATCGGTATTGCTCACGCTTAAAAATGTCTGTAAACATCTTTAAATAAGAAAAATAGAGAAAATTTCTCTTATTATAGTCCGCTAGCATCAGCACTCTTTCGATTGAGAACAGTCGGAGCCCAGTGCCAACGCCTGCATTCATGAGACTCTGATACTGCCGGACGATCCGGCCATCCTCCATGACGATAGCCGCGATCTCCGTGGCTCGCGCTCCCTCGGAAGGAGAAAGGCCGGTCGTCTCGAAGTCGATGATGGCCAGGGTTTCCACGAATCGAGCTCACAGAGAAAGGATAGCTCAAACACCCAATCGAATGCATACCACCGTCCGTCCTCCAAACTGCGGCATTCTCATTCAGGACACCTACAAGGTTTTGACGTTGTCCGCCTTGTCGCCCTTGTCGCCTTTGCTGACGCCAAACTCTACCCGTTGCCCTTCAGCCAGACTTTTGAAACCATCCATTGCTATGGCGCTATGATGTACAAAGACGTCACCTTTGCCATTATCCCGAGCAATGAAGCCAAATCCTTTGGTATCGTTGAACCACTTCACAACGCCTGTCTCACGATTTGCCATTCTCTTCCAATCCCTTTGTTGCATGTTTATGGTGCCGGTCAAACCGGAAGGTCTGGCGGCGGCGCAGGTACGCCTGTGTCGGTTTTGGTCACCTTCTTGGAACCATGATACCACCTCCACGACTTGTACGCACGTGGTGCGTTTTGTGGCCAACGTGGCGCATTTCTGTCGCGGCCGTGTCCGTCTGGTGCTGATCTGGGGCTGCATGCGTTAAATTCGTTATTATGTCAAAATTAATATTTATAAGCATTGCCAATATAAACTATTAATCGAATCGGACCCAGATTCGAATCTTCTTTCCATTCTCCGCAACCAAAATCTCAAATCGAACCAGTCCAGCATCAGGAGTCAATAATATTCTCGTTATTTCATAGCATTAAGTGGGTCCGTAATTTGCGGACTCACCCAGAGCGGGTCCACAGCTTTTGAAGAATAGGGCCGGAGAGAGAAGGGAAAACGCCGATTTCGACTCCTGCGAGTCCAACTTCCAACCAAGTGCATTTTCGAACCGTACCGCGCAACTATTGGAAACATTGGACTTTTTTTACACACTCAAAAGCCGCCCGGTTGGGCGGCTTTTGAAAACAACCAGAACAACTTAAATTTAATGGTGGACCCACAAGAATTCAAACCCGAGCCCGAACCCATCATCAACCGTCAACCCCAATCCCTGCCCCTGAAGAGCCTGTCGTCAAATGGTCTGGTTGGGCCGCTGAACGGTGCATGGGTCGCCCAGCGGGCCGATCAGCCCGTTTCCAACCTCAATAAGGCGGAATTTCCGCCCTCAGTTCAGCCATTTGCCCCTTTTTTGGCCCATCTGG
>JADGCV010000089.1 GCA_015228815.1 Magnetococcales bacterium
CCGAAACCAGCGAATCAAAGTGCCGTCATGAATTCCGGCTAATTGGTGGAAATACCGTCCGGGATCAGGAAGTCTGAATTTATTGCGACGTGGTGTCAAAACCCCGATATGACGTAATGCTTCCAAAGCCAACGTGTTTCGCATTGGCGCGTCTTTCAGTGAATTCATCACCATGGAAACGGCGAACGTTACAATTTCTCCATTTTTTTCCGTCCAACCAACATACCAGCCAATCCCTGGCCGTTCCGCCATCGCCCAGCCGGTTTTGCCGTAAAGGTGAACTCCATCCAGGTTTTCCCGTGGCAGAAGACGACGCACTTCCAACAACGATCTCCTGGAAATGGGAAGTCGTCCCGTCGCCAGAAGGGCCAGAAATCGGGCCTGTTCCATCGGAGAAATGACCAAGGGACCCTCCAACCAGAAACGATCGACAACCGTTCCGATGTCGGCGTTGCCATATGCCAACCGGGTCACCCATTCCTTCATCCGCCCAAGACCGATACGTCGGGCAATTTCCTGAAAGACAGGTACCGCCGAAACTCCCAGCGCTTCTTTCAGTGTCATGTCTTTTTCCCAAGTTTTGAAGGGCTGGGACCGTCCGTTCCACGGAAAAAGCTCATCTTCCCGGACCATGCCGGTTTCCAGGGCGATGAGGGTATTGACTACCTTGAAAGTGGAAGCGGGAAAGAAACGGGTATCGCAAAGAGTTTCATCGGAAACCAGAAGCCGTTGCGCTGGCACATGAAGCACCACCAGACACCCTTCAATTCCCCGCCGCTCAAGAATGTGTTGTAACCCTTGATCCGGTAACGCTTCGGCCCGGCAAAGAAAAAACAAGGTCGGAAAAAATATCAATCCGAATACGATTCTTTTTATTTTCATTGTTGATGATGAATGGTTACGACTTTTTGACGATGTAACTCTGCTGGATGATCGAAAGAATGTTGTTGACCAGCCAATAAAGGACCAATCCTGATGGAAAGGAGAGAAAAAGAAAGGTGAAAATGAGCGGAAGAAAAGCCATGATCTTGGCTTGAATGGGGTCGGCGGGAGCCGGATTAAGTTTGGATTGCAGATACATCGAAATGCCCATCAATACCGGAAGGACATAATAGGGATCCATCTCCGACAGATCCTTGATCCAGAAGAAAAACGGGGCGTGACGCATCTCCACCGACAGGAACAAAACCTTGTACAGGGCAAAAAAGACCGGAATCTGGACCACGATGGGAAGACACCCCCCCAAAGGATTGACCTTGTTGTCCTGATACAGCTTCATCATCTCCTGATTCATCCGCTGCTTGTCGTCCGAAAAACGCTTGCGCAACTCCTCGACCTTGGGTTGCAGCTTTTTCATTTCGTTCATCGAACGATAACTTTTGTTGGCCAGCGGAAAGAAAATGGCCTTGATCAGCACTGTAAGCAGAATGATCGCCAAGCCAAAATTGTGCAGAAATCCGTTGAAGATCAGCAAAAGTTCGACCAGCGGTACCGCCAGGAAATGGAACCATCCGTAGTCGATCGAACGTTCCAGATCATATCCCACCCGTTCCAGAGTGTTGATCTCCTTGGGACCGATATAGAGCAGGAGACTCCGGGAAAATTGACTTTTTGGCGCAACGGTCTGTTTTTCCGAAACATTGCCGATACGGTAAGAAGGATTGTCATGGTCGAAATAAATGCGTTTTTTGCCGGGATCGGTTGTGATGAAGGCGGCCAGAAAATACTTGTCCGAAAATCCGGCCCATCCGCTGGTGGCCGATTCATGGATATCCTTGGTGCGCAGATCTTCATAGGTGTGTTGAATGCGGGTACCGTCAAGGAAACCCATCGGTCCCTGAAAATCGGCGACCGCCATGGCATGGCTTTCGCTGACTGGTTCGACGCGGATAAAGTGGGAAAAATGATGGAGCGCCACCGGGGAATCGGTCGAATTGACGATGCGGTCTTCGACGGTGAAGAGGTAGGTTTTTTCGTCGATGGCAATCCGTTTTTCGAAGACCAGCCCCTTGCCGTTGTCCCAGAATAGATGGACGGAATGGGGCGACGCGCCCGGTTCGGGCTTGGCCAGGCTCCAAACCGTGTTGCGATCGGGGGTTTGAATTTCCGATCCCAGAAACCCTGACTCGTTGAAAAAGAAATCCCGCCCGTGGCGATTGAAGAATCGAATCGGTTGGCCTTCCGGGGGGCGGTGGGTCAAATGTTTGAGAAAGCGCAGATCGGCAAACGATGCCCCCTTGAGGGCAATTTTTCCTTCGACCAGATCGGTCTTGAAGGAAGCGAAAGTTTCGTTGGCCTCGTCCTGTTGTCCGGGAACGGATTCAGGGAGCGCCGGTTTGGATTCCATGACCGGAACCGTCGCGCTGGCCGTGACAGGAGCTTGTTTTTCGGGAGGATTACCCTGGTCGGGGGCGGACTGGCTCTTTTCTCCCTGGGCCGTGTTGTTGGCGGCAGTCGTGGTCGTTTCGGGTGGAGGGGTAAAATAGGTCTCCATGACCGACTGATAGCCAACCACCAGAAACAGGGAGAGAATGATGGCCAGGAGGGTTCTCTGGTCCATGAGGCAACCTGCGAAGATAAAGGGTTATGGAACGGGATCCAATCCACCGGGATGGAACGGATGGCATCGAAGAATTCGCTTCAAGGATAGCCAACCACCACGCAAAACACCATACCTGGAGATGGCTTCCAGGGCATATTCCGAACAGGTCGGATAAAAACGGCAAGAGGGCGGCAGCATCGGCGAGATGAACGTGCGGTAAAACCGGATCGGGCCCTGCAAAAGGATTTTCAAGGGGAATCCTGCCGTGGTCGCGGGGTTGGGGAGGTTTTGTTGAATTGTGTACGGGCAAGATTCAAGGCCCCTTCGAGGGTTTGATCGAAAGCCTCATGGGACGCTTGTCCGGCCGGGAAGCGGGCGATGATGACAATATCCCAGCGATCAGCCCAACGATCGGCGACCCGTGCCTGCCAATGACGAAAAAATTCCCGCAGCCAACGTTTGACACGATTGCGCAGGACCGCCTTGCCCACCTTCCGGCTGACGGTGACCCCCAACCGCGAGGTCTCCAGTCCGTTTTTTCGGACAAACACCAAAAACAGCGGTGTATGAACTTTTCTTCCCTGATCGGTATTCCGTTTGAAATCGCGACTCTTGAGCAGTCGGGCCATTTTGGGAAAGTGACAAGGCCCGACTGTTACGGTTCGATGAGATTCGGAATCCTGGAAAAGGGATGGGGTCATTGATCCTGGATCATGGATCGGGGAAGTCCCTGGCCTCAGGAATTTACGAGGGTTTTACGACCCTTGAAACGCCTGCGGCTCAGCACCTGGCGTCCTGAGCGGGTGGACATTTTCTTGCGAAAACCGTGGGTTTTCTTGCGGCGGACGATGCTGGGTTGAAAGGTTCTCTTCATTTTTCTGCCTGAGGGATGGAGAAATCCAAGGGAAAGAATCCCATGCGACCAAAGTCCAAATTCGAAACGAGCCTGCCAATGTATTAAAAAAAAAAGCCGTGGTCAAGAGTCGGAGCAAGCGGATCCAGGCCAATGATGTTAATTTAGTGACAGTATATTTTTTTCATGGGTTCTTGAATTGATACGGTTCCCGTACTACCGAACAGAAATGGAACCCAGGTTGGCCAAGGTGTTCAATACAACCCCCCAACGTTGGATGAATCTTCAAGTGAATTATGATCTAACGCGATGCTCGACTAATTTTCGGTAATGCGGCAGAGGGTCCAATCCGCTATCCTGTGTTTGAGTGAACACAATCAGATAGGAGGACCGGGCCATGCCGCTAGAAGATTTTATCATCTCCGTGTACTGCACGGTAGACAATTTTTTTCATGAATTGTTTGGCTCGCGCCACCTTCGTAAAAGAGGCTTCGCACCAGCATTATCGGATAGCGAGGTGATCACCATGGAAATTGTCGGGGAATTCATGG
>JADGCV010000090.1 GCA_015228815.1 Magnetococcales bacterium
GCAATCTTTACAGCGTGCCAAACAGCACCACCAAACGCGTGGTGGAGGTTCACTCCCTGGCGGATGAGATCCGCATCCTGGCTCAGCTTCCCATCGCCGACAAATCCAATGAGATTCCCGCCGTCCGTCCCCTGCTGACCAATCTTGCACTGGCTGGTCGCCTGATCACGGCCGATGCCATTCACGCTCAAAAAAACTATTGAATTCATTGTTGAAGAGAAAAAAGCGGATTTCCTCTTCACAGTCAAGGGCAATCAGCCCACGGTGCTGGATACCATTGCTCACTTGCAGCTTGAAAACGGGCCAGCCCAGTTCCAGACCATCGAAAGGGGACATGGCCGTCAGGAAACACGGTCCATTTGGACCTCCACTCGCTTTGTCAAGTACGTCCCTTTGCCACACATCCAGCAGTTCTTCACCATTCGGAGAGACGTCCTGAATCTCAAGACTGGCAAATCCACTGTCGATGGCGGTTGTAAACTCCCCAAAAGTGGCGATTGAAAATTCCCCAGTTTCGAATTAATCGCCTGGCCCAGGGCACCTTCTGGGCCGAAGACCATTTGCCTGATCATATCCTTTTTCGCTCTGAAAAGGAGGCGGGCATGGTTATACTTGGGGAGATTGTTATGATTTTAGAACTACACGAGCAAGGGCTGACCATTTCAGCCATCAGTCGTCGTACAGGTTTGGACAGAAAGACCATCCGCAAGGCTATCCAGCGCGGTCTGGAAGCGCCACGGTATGGCCCCCGTCCAGAACGACCAACGATCCTGGCACCTTTTCACGGTTACCTCATGGACAAGATTCAAGCGATCCCTGATCTAAACGGTACTCGCCTTTTCCGCGAAATCCGTGAGTTGGGGTACCAGGGTGGATATACCATGGTGAAAGATTTCCTCCGGTCGATCCGGCCCGCCACGAACTCCGGGTTTGAGCGGCGTTTCGAGACCCCGCCCGGGAAGCAGGGGCAAGTGGACTTCGCCTTTTTTCGTACCCGGTTCGACAACGAGCCAGACGTTGAACGTGTCGTCTGGCTCTTCTCCCTGGTGCTTGGCCATAGCCGATTTCTGTGGGGACGATTCGTCGTCCACCAGGACATCCCGACGCTGCTGCGTTGCCACCAGGAGGCGTTCACAGCCTTGGGCGGCGTGCCCGCCACCATTCTTTACGACCGAATGAAAAGCGTGGTCCAGGACGACGATGAGAAGGACGGCATCGCCTATAACAAGACCATGCTTGCCTTTGCAACCCACTATGGCTTCTTGCCAAAGGCCTGTCGGGCCTATCGGGCGCAGACCAAGGGCAAGGTGGAGCGGCCCTTCCGTTATGTGAGGGAAGACTTCTTCCTGGGTCGGCGCTTCCGTGACCTCGGGGATTTGAACGCCCAGCTTCAGCAATGGTTGCGCGACGTAGCCAATCAAAGGACACACGCCACCACCAGGCGTGTAGTCCGTGAACATTTCGAGGAAGAAAAACAGCACCTTGGCCCTCTGCCAGTCGGACCTTTCCAGGCCGTACTCAAACTCGACCGTAGGATTTCCAAGGATGGCATGGTGTCCATCGGCGGCAATCTTTACAGCGTGCCAAACAGCACCACCAAACGCGTGGTGGAGGTTCACTCCCTGGCGGATGAGATCCGCATCTACGAGGCGGAGAAACTTATCGCCACGCATGCCGTCCTGGAGGGGCATGGCCAGCGCCGACTTGCAGCCGGTCATCGCAGCTTGCCACCACCCGCCAATAGCAAGACGCCCAGAGAGGCGCCCAATCAGCCCATCCCCCGTCCTGGCTATGCGGTGCCTCCAAGGTCACTGGCGTTCTACGAAGCCGTGGGAAAACAGCTTTCCGTCCAGGAGATGGGACATGAGCCATGATCTGCATACCTCCTGGTCCCTCGATAGTCTGCGTAGCCATCTCGTCGCTCTGAAAATGCCCAGGGCGCTGGAGGTGTTGGATCACGTTGTCCGTCAGTTGGAGCAGGGAGCAATCTCTCCCCTGGAAGCCATCGACACTCTGCTGGCCGAAGAGTGCCTCCTCCGGGAAGGGCGTCGCCTCAAGACAGCCGTGCGCATGGCCCGCATGACGACCATCAAGACCTTGTCTGGTTTCGACTTTTCTTTCCAGCCGTCTTTGGACAGAAACCGCGTCCTCGCCCTGGCGCAACTGGAATTCATCAATCGCCATGAAGCCGTCCACCTGCTTGGCCCTCCCGGAACCGGAAAAAGCCATCTCGCCTTGGCCCTGGGAATGGAAGCGATCAAGGCCGGGCACAGCGTCTATTTTACCAGCTTGGCGGACATCATCACCACCCTGGCCAAAGCGGATCGAGAAGGCAAACTCAATGAACGGCTTCGCTTTTTCTGCAGACCCGCTTTGCTGATCATCGATGAGATTGGCTACCTACCAGTCGCATCTGGGGGAGGCAATCTCTTTTTCCAACTCGTCAACGCCCGCTATGAGCGGGGTGCCATGATCCTCACATCCAATCGTGGCTTCTCCGAATGGGGCACGATTTTCGGTGATCCTGTCGTGGCCACCGCTTTGCTGGATCGTTTACTGCACCATGCTATCGTCCTCCAAATCGAAGGATCCAGCTACAGGCTGCGCAAACATGCTGCTTTGCTCCCGACCAGCATTGCCACCAACACTGCGGAGTCAAAACCCGTACCAGCGCCACGAAAGGGAAGACCGGTTAGGAAAGCGACTGTCATTGGTGATGTCCCTGGCGCTGGAACACCATCCCTGTCGTCACACACTGGAATAGAAATGGACAGTCAAGGACGGAACAAAAATGCGCCAATTGGCATGTAAAACGCCCGAAAGAGAGGACGGTTTTGACTTTAAAAAATGATTATAAATTGTTTCAACAGTCTAATAGGAATGCGAGCAACACGCCGTATCCCTGTGGGCAGGTCGGCGGTTTTTGCCGAGCTGTCCACAGGGATGGCGGGTTGCGGTTGGCGCTGAAGAAGGATGAACGATTTTGCAGCGGCTGATCACCGACTCAAACTGGGGAATTTTACTCCGCCACATTTGGGGAAAATTCATCCGCCATTGACAGGCGCCAGCTTTTCCAAATCGACGGTCAGCGCGTTGTGCGCCGGACTGGATGCGCGTGTCAGGGCGTTCAATGAGCGACGACTCGAAGGCGACTATCCGTTTGTTATCGTGGATGCATTGTTTCTCAAGAGCCGGGAGGATGATCGAGTGGTGTCACGCGCAGCGCTGATCATGTCGGGAATTCGCAGCGATGGTTTCCGCGAAATTCTTGGCGTGAAGATCGGCGACACGGAGAGTTTCGTCACCTGGGACGAGACGTTTCGTTGGCTCAAGGGTCGTGGCCTGAAGGGGGTGATGTTCGTCGTTTCCGACAGCCACGGCGGGTTGTCCCAAGCCGTGGCCAAACAGTTCCAGGGGGCGAGTTGGCAACGCTGCCAGGTGCATCTGATGCGCAATCTGCTGTCCCATGCGCCCGTCAAGGTCAGGGCCGATGTGGCAGCGGCGGCAAAATTGATTTTGCATGCGCCGGATATGGCAGAGGCGAAACGTCGGCTCACCGAGTTCTCCGAGCGGTTTGCCAAGAGTGCGGCCAAGGCTGTCGCCTGCATTGAAGCGGGTTTCGCCGATGCTATGGCGGTCATGGCCTTGCCGGAAAAATATCGACGTCGGCTCCGCAGCACCAACATGCAGGAACGCCTCAACGAAGAGATTCGTCGCCGCGAGCGGGGAGAATGGTGACTACGGCATCGCCGCTGCCATAGTCCGCGGCGATTCTTGCAGCGGCATGGACCATTGCGCCG
>JADGCV010000091.1 GCA_015228815.1 Magnetococcales bacterium
ATAGAGCAAATCAAAGAATGGCGTGTTTGTAGTGCCACTCGGAAAATTTTCAACTCGTAACATGTTGTTATTTAATTGTTTATAAAATTCTGTGTTAAACTTGGGCCAGGTGATCGCCGCCGGTCTGGGTCCCCGGGTGGCCCGGGCCTGGCGCAGCCGTCATTATCCCAACGACCGGCACAACGCCGCCAGCATGGTTTGGACCCAGGCCCCGCAAATCATCCGGGCCTTCGACGAGGGGGTTTTGATCAAGAGCGACGCAGGTTTCTGGCTCGCGATTCCAACCCCTTCCGTGCCCAAACGCGGCACCGATGGCAAACGGATCAACCCGTCCAACTTTCCCGAACACCGGTATGGACCCTTGCGGTTCGTCTACCGGACCACGGGGCCGTCCCTGCTGGTGGTGGAGGGCGTTCGGGTCAGTGCCCGCACCGGACGGGTGGGACGGCAGGCCAAGGGTGGAAGCCACACCAAAACGGGCCGCATCAAGTCCGGCATGACCACGGTGGTGATGTTTCTGCTGGTGCCCCAGGTCAAAATGCCCAGGCGATTGGATGTCAAACAGGCCGCCGATTTTTGGATCGGAAGGCTCCCGGAAATCATTGATCGTCACATGGGAGGTTGATTTCTTTCAGCTGGATCAAAACAGATCGGAATGTGTTCCGGTTCGGACAAGCATCACCCTGATTTCATTGTCGTCCCAAATCAACAGCCAATCTGGTTCGATATGGCATTCCCAGAATGAAGCGTAGTTTCCACTCAACCTGTGCGGTTTATACCGAACGTCCAGGGGTACAGAAGCGAGGATCATTTCAACGATATCCCATAATTTTTCAGGATCCTTGCCGCGTTTCTGCATCAATTTGAGGTCGCGTTTGAATTGCCGGGTGCTTTTCAGCCTGCGATTCATCGAAACTCCGCTTTCAACTCATCCAGGCTGGCGTATTCCAACACATCATCTTCATCTCTGGCCTGCCGTATTGCCTCCAAGGTTGTAGCATTGGGGATTTTGACGTCAAAGGGAAGGCCGTTTTGAAGCGCCACCTGTTTATAAAACAGAGTAATCGCTTCTGTAGGGGATAGCCCCAGGATCGAAAATACCGCTTCGGCATTATGTTTCAGATCCGGTTCCACCCGGGCGCGGATCATTTCGGTCTTGGCCATTGGGAAATCTCCTTTCAAGAAAAATGTATCACATTTGAGGAACGATTCCAAGTGCCTTCCAAGTCTGAACAGATCCTCCAGGTGTTGAAGGCGATCTTGGAGACTATCCCCGATGTCCGGGTCGAACGCAACATGGCGGTCTCCACCAGGATCCCGGAAGCAGGCCTCATCATCCTGCGTGATGGTGATCCCGGAGAACCAGACCTCGCTTTGGGCGGTGTGGGCGGGGCCTATTACAGCCACCGGGTGGAGATTGAGATGTACGTCCAACATGCCGATGCCGGGGCGCGGGATGTAGCGTTCGATGCCCTGATGGTTTCGGTCGGGGAAGTGCTGTCGGCCAACCCCACTCTGGGTGGCCTCTCCTTCGGCATGACCATCGGCCAACCCACGACCGAAGTGGAAGCGGTCGAGGGTGCTCCGGCCATCAAAACCGGCATCTTCGAACCCGTCATCGAATACGAAACCAACGCCGTCTGGACCCATTGCGGACCCACGGGTCCCATTCAGGATCCGCCATCCTGCGGTGGTTCGGTGACTTTCGTCGCGGCGGATAATCTGGAAGCCTTCCAGCTGGTCACCCTCGATCAGGATGCCCGGGTCGTTCTCGCTGACCAGAGTATTGGCGGCAACGTCCTTGGCATGACCCTCTCCAGCGCGGAGGGTGGCGAAGCGGTTCAGTTGCAAATCTTCGGACCAGTCATCAACGCCGGTTGGAACTGGGACAGCGTCAACAGCCAGGTCTTTCTGGGTCTCACCGGCGAACCCACCCAGATGCCGCCCACCTCCGGCTTCCTGGTGGTAGTGGGATCGTCCATCTCGGAGATGGAACTTTTCATCAACATCGAACCCGCCATCCAGCTTTTGTAGGAAATCATCATGACCACCCAGAAATTCATCAGGCTGAACGGTCAGACCGGTCGGCCCGAGGAGGCGTTTGCCATCGACCGTTCCAACGGTCCCGAAGATGCCGGAAGCATTGTGGCGTTGAACCGCCGGGGGAAACGCTTCTGGACCATGCTCCCCATCGGTTTCGGCTGCTGCCTGCATTTTTGCAAAAATATTTGTCCTCACCGGGACAGATGTTCCCAGCGTGATCAGTTCGAGCTGGAAATCGCCGAACTTCAGGCATTTTGATCTGTTTTTCTAACCATCATGAGGAGTTTCGAACATGGCAGTGCGCAAATATCTCAAGGTTGACACCACCGATGGCCGTACCAAGGAGGAGGCCGCCGTCAACATTTCCAATGGACCCGCGGATGAGGGGAGGATTCCGGCGCTGGATTCCGGGGGCAAACTGGATCTGACCATGATGCCCACTGGCATCGGACCGGACCTGAAAAGCCTTCCCGTTGGTGTGGACGTGACCGCCGGGAACTTCGTTACGGTCTACGATGATCTCGGAACCCTCAAGGTCAAACCGGCCAAGGCCGATAACTCTGCCATCCAGGCGGACGGCTTCGTCAAGGAGACCGTCACTGTCGGCAACCCGGTCAACGTCTACTTCGAAGGGGTCAACGATCAGGTTTCCGGACACACCCCCGGCACGAGGGTCTTCCTGAGTGCTGCCACCGCCGGGGCCGCCACTGCCACCCCGCCCACCGGTTCCGGTCATGTACTTCCAGTACCTGGGCAAGGCGGTGAGTGCCACCGAGATCGCCTATGAAGCCACCGACGGCATCACCCTGGCCTGATCCTTTGTCCCCGGCCTCCTCGCGGGACCGGGGATTCCATCTTCCTGGAGACATGAACCATGGCCCGAGCCTACGGCGCGAACGCAACCTTGTTGCTCAAGCGCGAAACCACCTACGGCGTCCAGCCCTCTGGCAATTTTGTCAAGATGCCCTTCAACAAATGCTCGCTGGGGAGTGAACAGGGGCTTATCGACGATCCGCTCCTGGGTCAGGGTCGTGATCCCCTGGCTCCCTTGCGCGATGTCATCAACGATGCGGGCGAGATCGTCATCCCGGTGGATCTGCGTTATCTGGGGATCTGGCTCACCGGCGTCCTCGGCGATCCCACCACCACCGGCACCGGACCCTACACCCATGCGTTCGGGTCTGGAGCGGCGGATATTCCCAGCTATTCCATCGAAGTGGGATTCTCCCAGGTCCCGGCGTTTTTCATGCACAAAGGGGTCAAGTTTGATTCCGTCGCCCTGGAGTTTCAACGCTCCGGTGCGGCGGCGGCCACTGTACACGCCATTGCCCAGGGGGAAACGCGCAACAGTTCCTCCCAGGGAGGCACACCCACAGCACTCACCTTCACCCTATCATCGTTCCCTCTTGGTACAGAATGCGGCCATAGACATGAAAATTGATCTCGTTCCTCTTCCCGGATAC
>JADGCV010000092.1 GCA_015228815.1 Magnetococcales bacterium
CGATTGTCAGCGCGGTTGCGCTTTCATTCTTCCAGGCATCGGGAAGATTCTCTGGGAGGATCTCTATGGCGGAAATGTGGAAGGTGTGGTTCGAGATTCCAAGTCCGAGTACAGGTAATCCGATGATGGAAATGGAATGGCTTTCGGCTTGGGCTCTTGTCGAAAATGAGGATGGTACGCGATTCATGGATGGAGTGATGGCTGGAGAGTTTGGGCTTAAGTTGGTATCCCAGATCTCCGGATTCCGGAAATACAAACGCATCGACACGTAAGTCCGATGGGCCGCGCCTGCACGATCTGCCGCCTGAAACGCCGCCGAGAGCTGGAGCGGGACTACACCGCAGGCGTGCCGCTGGTGGAGATCGCCGAGCGGTACCACGTAGGCCGTGACGCGGTGCGTCGTCATCTGGATCAGCATTTCATGGAGCCGGTGGAGGCTCCGATTGATGGCACGGCGTTGCAGGGTCTTGGCGTGATCGAGGAGGCGTTGCAACGGGACATCACGCGGTTGCGTGAGCTGTCAGAACGGGCCCTGCGTGAGGGGGATGCGCGGTTGGCGGGCAATCTGATTGGTCAGGTGTTGCGCGGTCACGAGATTCTGTTGGCCTCCCGTGACCGTCGCCAAGCGACCGTGGCGCGGTTGTGGGTCAGGCACATGGCTAGCCAAAGATGGGGACCGGACGAGAAAATCACTGCGCTGCTGCAAGCGCTTCAGGATGGAACCATACTGGGAGGCGATTTCACGCCTCCCAAACCTGGATGATCAAGCCGCCTCGCCCTGGTGCGTGCGGGGAAATTCCGCGCGGCATTCGGCCAAGAAGAGATCCGGGTTGAAATCAACAATGGGGGCATCGAGACTTTCTTGGATGGCTGCGACCATCCAGGCAGGCAAGATTACGGACCCGTCTGGGGTGGTGAGATAGGGATGATTGTGGTTGGACATGGAGCCCTCTTATCGGTTTTGAATTTTGGCCAAGGTGGCCGCCGCGCCGTTGGCTGTGGCCAGACGTGCGGAGTAGCGCGCCACCATTTCTGGGCTGCGCCATCCACCGGCTTGCATGATTGCTGGTAATTCTATCCCCCCCGCCACCATGTCACAAGCGGCACCCACGCGGGTGGAGTGCGGCGAGTACTCCCCGCCGATCCGCGCGCCCATCCGCTGATAGACGCGCCATGCGCCCATCGTCGAGAGTGGTTTTTCAGTGACCGGATACACCCCCTGATCGATGCCGCAGAATAGCCAGGTTTTGACCCCCGCCATTTTCATCCACGTCTTCACGGCGCGCATGGTATCCGCAGACAAAAATCGCCACGACCCGCGCCGCTCCTGATCGGTCTTGGTTTTCCGCAGCAGCACAATCCCGGTTCCGTCCGGCTGCTCGGACAGCTCCTCGACCTGCAAGGCACGGAGTTCGGAAGAGCGGGCCAGGGTGTCATAGGCCACGCGGATCATGGCCTGATCGCGGATCCGCACCAACGGGGATTCGCGCCCTCGTAGTTCTTCGCCGGTTTCAGCTCGGGTATTCCCCCACGTCCATGCGAGTGCTTGATTCTGTGGGGCAGCCAGACGACGAAAAGCCGCCTTCGCGGCCAATCTCACCTTTTCCTCTTTGGTTGGATCCGTATTCCCGGAGGCGCGTGCGATGATGCGCAGCGAGGCGATGCGACGACGCAGAGACGCCACCGCCCCCACGTACCCATCCAGCCACCCCAGCATAGCATCTGCCGTGATGGGCCACGGATCGACCCCCGCCGCTTGGCACCAGACCGTCCACGCCTTGAGATCCCCTTCCAGGGCTCGGACAGATTCCGGAGCATAGGCGAGGCGCGCACGCTCCCACCAGGATTGCCACGGCGCTGGTAACGCAACCGCACCGCCACCACCAGATTGCACCACGCACGATTCAGCCATTGGGAAAATCCCGTCTCATGCGATCCATCCAGGCGCGCAGGCTGTGACCCGTCCACGGCAGATCGAGCCGGATCAACCCTTCGGCATTCAGGATTTCGGCTCTTTGCGGCCAATGCACCCGACCAGTGATTTGCCGGATACGCGCCGAGACGACCGCATACAGATCGACGGACGGCGTTGCGGCCGCAGACGCGACACCAAGACCGCCGGCCTGCTGCACCGCCTGTTCCAAGGCGGCCAGCCGATTCGCGATCGATTGCCACTGATCCGTCACCTCAACAGCCTGACTCTGGCTCTGGCCTGGATCCAGGCTCATCAGGAATTCCAGATAGGCGGGCACCGTGACCCCTTTTGCACGGGCACGGGATGCCATGGTGCGGCGAGTATCCAGCGACACGCCACGAATGGACCAGATAGCATCCTGATTTTTGATTTCAGCTTTCATCGAACGGACCCTCGAAGATGCGTTGAATGTTTTGGGCCGAATGCAACACACGCAAGATGACAACCCCGCGTCCGTCATCCCTTTTACGATAGATCACCAGATACCGACCGACGGGAAAGCAGAATACGAGACGGGCGATAAAGGCCACCGGTTGTCCAAGATCGGGAAACAACTCCAAGCGTTTGCAAGTTTCCAGCAAGCGGATGATCCAAGCATCCGCGTTCTTCGGTTGATCTTGGGCGATATAACGACGAATACCGACCAGATCACGTTGCGCATAAATGGAAATTTGAAGAGGCATGGAACACAGTCCGTGGACAATTGAACCGCCGATGATGATTACTTGTACCACAAACCCAATGGAAACACAAGAACAAACTCAAAAAAATACAAAAAAATCAATTGAAAACTCACACGATGCAATGTAAACAATCGAAAAAAATGGAGCTGACGGGGTGTAGCCGCAGCGCAGCTGCGGCGGAACCTCGGCAGCCAAGCCGCCGACAGGCGGCGCACCCGGCCGCGCCGCACCTGCCGCGCCAACACGGCATCCTCCTGGTCCTCGACAACGTTTTCTGCACCCCCTGCCTGCAAACCCCTCTGGCCCTCGGC
>JADGCV010000093.1 GCA_015228815.1 Magnetococcales bacterium
CCTAACCGGTCTTCCCTTTCGTGGCGCTGGTACGGGTTTTGACTCCGCAGTGTTGGTGGCAATGCTGGTCGGGAGCAGCAGCAGGGAGATGGTGTTGGCGTAGCTGATTTCGTCCTGGAACGGGAAGTCGGCCAAGGCATCGTCCAGCGTCTCACGCGCCCATTCCACGTCCTGACCGGTCGGCGTGGCCGGCACGTCCAACCGCAAGTCGCCCAGCTCCAACCACGCCTGCGCGCTTTCGTGATAGCCGGTCTTGACGGCAAGCGTCTTGTCGGTGCCGTAAACCGGGGATCTCAAGATACGCTCGATGGGGGGGAAGGGTAATTCCTCGGTGGGCAGGCTCATGATGTGGGTGCAGATCTGGAGCGGCAGGGTCTTCGACGACCACTCGCCCGAGGAGTTTTTGATGTAGAAGGTGAATCGCGTGGTCAGGTAGGCATGCAGCCGCTGCGGGTCCAAGATCTGCATTTGCTTCTGGCCGCGCACCTCGATCAGACGCACCAGGACAGCACCCCAGACGTAAAGTCCGCTATCCAAGCCGAGAGCATCATAAATGGCCTGCGCCCGTTCAGACAGATCCCCAGGCAGATAAAGCGAGGGCTTGGTGGCCTTGGCTCCTCCAATCGCCTGTTTGATCGTCCGTACCACCTCCTCCAGGTGCGGGCCACCGTCGGCGAGATCCCAGCCGCCGTTTTCGGTGATTTCGATGGTCTCCGGAAGACGGATGACGGTGGCCGTGGTGGCGATGCCCTGCAAGCGTTCGCGGATTTTTTCGGCATACTTGAGGCCGGGCTTGTCGGCATCGGGAACAATGATCACCACACGATCCGTCAGGGGCGTCAGATCGTGGGAGGCGAAAAGAGTCGAGCCGTTCATGCCCGTGGTGGCCACCGCTTGAGGGAAAAGCTTTTGCGCGGCGTCGGCGGTCTTCTCGCCTTCGACGAAAATGACGGGAAGGCGGGGCTTGGCTTTGAGGGCGGGCAGGTTGTAGAGCGGGCGCGGGGCGGGGTGGAGGTGACTGGCCCATTTTCCGTTGGTGTGGATCCAGGGCGTGAATATTTTCTTGTCCGGGCCTTCGTAGCGGGCCGCAATCGCGATCAGCTCGCCTTTTGCGGTGTGATACCGCCATGTCGCTACGGGCGCGCCGAGGACCTTGTGGTGTAGGTCTGCGGGCTCTGGTTCCGGAGCGGGCACGGTCGGCCTGATCTCCGGGGCAGGCTGCATTTCTTTTCTGGCTGGGGTTTTGTCTTTTGGGGGGGTGACGAGGCTGGCGAGCTGTTGGAGGGCTGCCGGGAAATCCAGTCCACGCAGCCGTTTGTACAGCTCGATGCCGTCATGCGATCCACAGGCGGTACAGATCCATGAACCATCTCCGTCGCGGTTGTCGAAGCGGAATCGGTCCTTGCCGCCGCAGATGGGGCAAGGACCGTGCCGGCCATCCATGCGGATCCCAGGCGGGACCAAAGGATTCAGAATATTTGCCCATGTTCCGTTCAGACGATTCTTGACAATATCCCGGTCTTCCATGGTATGATTCTCCTACACATTGTTTCATTGTTGGACTCGAAGCGGCCACTGCACCATACAGTGGCCGTTTCACTTTGAGGCTTCGGTGTTTTTAATTACAGTCGAAGCCGTTCATACTTTTTTGATCTCCTCCCAGCCTGGGGGCGGGTCAACCTCCGTCAGATCCCGATGCAGCACACGCGCGGCCGTACGGCGCACAACAAGTTCTTGAGCGTCCGCAAGCCGAATTTCCTGTTCGAGGTCTGAAATGAGGCCATGCACCAGGTGCGACGGGGCATCATCGATGCGCTGTAGTCTGGACTGCTGGGCGAGGGCGAGAAGATTGGTGAGACGGGTGAGGGTGTGCATGGCGGATCCTTTGTGTGAGTGGCGGATCCGGATTCTGGGTGGCTTTTCGAGGGTTGGCCAGATTCCGGGAGCTCGAAAACCGCTCTCACACATGCGGCATGTCGCGATTTAGGCTGGAGGCCCTGGACATTCGCGACATCACCCGGAATCTGACGCAAACGGACGCGCAGGCGCGACCGATTTAGGCAGGTGGTTGTGTGATTTGTGAGTTTTCGAGGCTCAAGAATGATTATCGCATATCAGGCGCAGGGACCGCAACAGGGCTGGCCTGTCCCCTGCTTTTCTTTCTGGCTGGGCCGTGCCGTGCCGGTGGTGATGTGGCTGGGATTTGCTGTAATGGACCATCCCCGCTCACTTCCGCGCGGTATTGCGCGCAAAATGGTCAAAAATCGAGGTGTGGAGCGCCCGCCATGCCACGCCATGATCGCGCGCAACCGGCCCCCTTTTATTTCCCCCACGTGGTTGGTAATTACAATTATCTAACAGTCAAGGCGTGTGTAATGCATGTAAAACTTGTAATGCGAACGTGAACCGAGAGGATGTAGATATGTACTACTTGTAATGATTGCCTGAATGTGAGCCTGGGCGCGGAGGGGCTGGAGGCTGATTGAGCGCTGGCGGGCGCGGAGAGTCTGGCGGACGCGGAGGGGCTGGAGGCTGATTGAGCGCTGGCGGGCGCGGAGAGTCTGGCGGGCGCGGAGGGGCTGGAGGCTGATTGAGCGCTGGCGGGCGCGGAGAGGCTGGCGGGCGCGGAGAGGCTGGAGGCTGATTGAGCGCTGGCGGGCGCGGAGAGTCTGGCGGGCGCGGAGAGGCTGGAGGCTGATTGAGCGCTGGCGGGCGCGGAGAGTCTGGGCCGCTTCGCGGCTGCCGCCTGTGGCGGGGGGCTGCGCCCCTGTTGTGGTCGGCGCGAAGCGCCTCCAATTTCTTACACCCCCCCCCCCCCGCGTTCCGCGCGGGCTGGCCCCCCCCAGAATCGGGGGGGGCCTTTTTTCCGCGCGGTGCCGCGGTCCG
>JADGCV010000095.1 GCA_015228815.1 Magnetococcales bacterium
AGGCAGGCGGTCTCCCCTGCCACAAAAAAAACGCGAAGAAAGGCAGACCAAGGCGCGCGCCTGCGCGAATTTCCGCAAAAACCGCGAAAATTCGCTTCGGGTGAAATGGCGCGTAAAAAACAAAATCAAAAACAAAACCCTGGGGGCAATCCCCCAGACCCCTTTTTTCTTTCAATAATTTTTTAACGATCCGGACCGCGATGGCGCTGGGAGATGCGCATCAACAATCCTCCAAGGACCCGCCCATTGTCACCACCACTTTTGAGCGCCGTGTCCGCTTCAAGGCAATCCAACAACCCCTGGGCCAGGTGGGCATCCTGAAACCGTCGGCATTGGGCGAAGAAAGAATCGTTTTCCTTCCAGAAAATGTTGAGTTTGCGGGCGATCATCTGGGGATTCTCCCCGGCTTCGAGCAAAGCCCGCCCCTTGATGAAACGACGCAGACGGCTGGTCAACAACCCCAAAAGCAGCACAGGCTCCTCCCCCGCGGCAAGCAATCGGTCGAGAATCGCCAAGGTCTCGCCCGTTCGTCCCGAAAACAGAGCGTCCATCAAGCCAAATCCACTATGGACCCGGGTTTCCCCCACCAGCGCCAAACACTCGTCCAGGCCGATTTGCCGGTTTTTCCCCATGAACAGGATCAGTTTTTCCAACTCCGCTTCCGCAGCCAGGGTATCCCCGTCCAACCGCGCCCCAAGAAAGCGCAAGGCATCGGCATCCACCTCATAACCCTCCCTGGACAAACGCTCCTTCAACCAGGTCCTCAGTTGGAAAGGTTCCAGGGGAAAAAAGGCCACCGACCAATGGACCTTGTCCTGATCACACTGCCGCCGGAGCGGATGATTGGCGGGAAGATTTCCCGCAAGCATCAACAGAATCGTCGAGGGTGACGGTCTGGCTACATAATCCGCCACCGTTTTCTTCGCCCCGGCGGACAATTGCTCCAAATCCTTGAGGACAACCAGCCGTTTCTCGGAGAAAAAAGGAAAGGCACGACAGGACGAAAGAAAACGTTCCTCGGAAAGTTCTCCCGCCAGGAAAGAGGTGTCGTCAAACCCTTCATTGTCCGCATCACCCAGTACCAGCTGGCGGATGGCCTGGCTTTCACGAAGAATCATCCCCTGGTCCTGGCCATAAAGAAGGATGCAGGGGGGCAGTGGACCCCGTTGCCGCAAACCGGCGATGTCTGTTTGTTTTACTTTCATGTAAATATTTTTTACTTATTCGTTCCAGATCGGGTCCAATCGGACATCGCGAACGTGACAGCCGCAATAAACGTACTGGATAACCTATGATAAGGAAAGGAAAATAACAAACCGATTCTTTCTGCATCGGCAAAATGGAAATGGTCCGAGAATTGCCACTATGAAGGTAAGGGGTAGTGCCGGGCAAGGTCGAGGACATCGTTTCAGGGGTTGGTGTGGGTTGGGTTGTTACACTACGTTGAACGTTGTATCGCGGCGAAGCGTCATGGGACGGCAAGTGATGATCCGATAATGATTTCTGAACGCTTGTTTGTAACAATATGTTACATCTTCGAAGGGCAGGATCCTGGGAAACCGGCTGAAGCATCGACAACAAGGGGCAAGGTCCCCGGCAGCGGCTGGATGAAGGCGGGAGACGAGACACGTTCGCCACCGATGCCAGAAGCAAAACGGAGAAAGCGCCATGGCTGAGATCAACGATACAACGATGAGCAGTGACCAGAAAACGCTCGATGCCACCATCAGCGATGTCGCTGCGACCACGACTGGGGCCCTGGGCGATTCCCGAGGACTGGAACTTGGAGCGCCGGCCCCTGACGAGACCCAGGCGGACCCTGCCATCGAAGGGGGGACTGCCCAGGAGAGCGGATCGTCCGGGACCCCGCAGTCCGCTCCGTCCACCTCCGAAACCGAAACCCTCGCCGTGGCGGGAACGATGGAAGGCGAAGGAATCGGGGTTTTGTCCGGATTTGATCCCACGTTCGGCATGGGGGTGACGGAAGAAGAGGTCGCGGTCGAAGAGAGCGCCACCGACCCTTCCGCTCCCGATGCCGCCGGGGTGACCAGCGAAGGGGCCGGAGTCGGAGTCCTTTCGGGATTCGATCCAACCTTCGGGCTGGGGGTGGAAGGAGAAGCCAGCGAAACGGGCATCAGCGAAACGGCGGTTGACGAAGCGTCCGACACCACCATGGATGCAACAGCGGAAACGGTCGCGGAGGAAGGCGTTCCTTCAATTTTCGATCCAACCTTCGGCGCCGGGGAAGAGACCCCGGCGGAAGAACCTACGGTGACGGCAACCCAAGGGGGTGACGGCGGCGTTCCTTCGATTTTCGATCCAACCTTCGGCGCCGGGGAAGAGACTCCGGCGGAAGAGACCCCGGCGGAAGAACCTGCGGGGCCGGCAACCCACGGGGGGGACGGCGGCGTTCCTTCGATGTGCGAT
>JADGCV010000096.1 GCA_015228815.1 Magnetococcales bacterium
AGGCTTGTGTCTGGTGAAGCGGCGGTTCGCCCGGATGGGTCAGGTCGTCGTCGAGAATGCCGTAAAGGCGATAGCACTGCCAGTCCAATTCCTCTTGCAGGGCAATCATGCGGCCCAGCAGGGTTTCCGCCTGGGCGCGGTGATCGTTCAACGCTTCCCGGGTTATGGGAAATTGCCCGGCCAGTTGTGCCGGCAGGTGGTTTTTTCGTTCGTGGACGAGTTGGTCCAGTTGGGTAGCAAGGGTCCGTGGTGTTTCAGAGGGAATGGGGAATTGTTTGAGCTTGGTGCCATCCCACTCCAACCGCTCCTCCCACTTGCCCGAACCAAAACCGCCTTTGGGAAAAAAGGTCTGCCTTCCCCAGAAACAAGCGGTGGAACTGTTGAGCAGCCCCAGCAGGGCCAGATGGTCCGCTTCCGTGGCCGCAGGCCTCAGCTTGATCACCGGGGCTGAACGATTGAACACCTTGCCGCCCCGGTCCAACACGAAATGATTGTGGGTGGCCACAAAGGCAAAGGCGATGGAAAGGGGGGTGCGGAGTTTATCGGTATAATGCTCAAGGTGGGCATACCAAGGGTGTCCTTTTTCCTCCAGCGTCTTGCCAAACACGGACCTTTTCGATAGCAGCGTCCGATTTGGCCACAAGAACCTTATGACGACACGTTCATCCGCTCCAATAGGATTTCCTCCCAGGGATTGATAAGGATAAATTGTGTAAGGGTAGTCTTGAATATTCCAGTCCCTAACGCTTTCGCCAATAATGAATGGAAGCACCAAGGATTCAATTGCATGCCTGCCAGCTGATGCAAGATCAAGCACCCAGGCATCATCATCACCAACGACAGTGGTTCTGCCGATGGCATCCACCTGTGTACCCAAGGTACCGGAACAGGATTGATCAATTTGTTGTTGAAGCTCCGCCGCCCCGCCGCCACCCAGACTCCACGGGTGCGTTTCAAAAGTCGAACGGGGGGTATCCACCACGCTGATAAAATCGTTCGCCGCTCCCGGCTGATCGATCATCGCCACGATGGAAGACCACACACGGCCCTGGGCAGGATCATCCGGGATGGCAGGCTCTCCCCGGATACCCTGAACCGTGCGTACCACGGAAAGGTCCGGGTCCCGGTGTCTCCCGAACAGGATCACCGTCGGCGTGCCGTGGCCAGGAATGCAGGCCCCGCTGGTGTCGATGACCGTGTCCAGGTCCACCCGGCGGAAGAATGATTCAATGAGTTTCTTGCCGAACTCTCTTTTCATGAATGAGTTGGCGGTGATCAGTCCCACGAACCCGGCGGGCTGGCCTTCCCGGCCCTGGATCGCCAGGTCGAAAAATCGCTCGGTGAACGGCACGCCCAGGGAATATTGCCGGTGGCAGACATCGTAACGCTGACGATAGGCCTGATTGAGCGCGGCATCCTTGGGGGTGATGTACGGTGGGTTGCCCACCACCGCATGGTGTTGCTGGCCCAGGATCTCCCGCAGCGCCTCTTTGTCCTCGGTTTCGTGGACATGGCGCAGAGGATCATCTTCCGAATCCAAGGTCATCTGCAACATGCCACCAACCCGAAAGCGCGGCCCATGCAGCAACGAATCCCCCACTGCCAGATGGATGACGAATTCCGGCGCATCGGCCATGCGGGTCATGCCGCACCCCTTGAGGGCCGCCACCAGCAGGCGAAACCGGGAGATGGCCACCGCATGGGGATTGAGGTCCACCCCCCACACACCGTCCAGCGCCTTCTGGGCCAGAACACAGGCGTTGGTCTCCGGCTCCTTCTCCTGCCACAGGGCAAACAGCCGCGCAAACGCCCCCAGCAGAAAGTGCCCCGAGCCGCAGGTGGGATCAATCAATCGCACCGTCGCGAAACCAAACTCCCGAATCGCTGGCGTCAAGGTCCGATCGAGAATGAAGGCCTCAATAAATTCAGGCGTTTGCAACAGTGCGTATTGTTTACGTACCTCCTCGGAAAGATCCTGGTACAGGTCGCCAAGAAAACGAGTGTTCCACGCCGGATCGGTAAAATCATGGTTCAACGCCCCTGTGGCCGGGTCGATCCCCTGCCAGAATCGAAGCAGTACCGCCGCCCCGTCGCCACTGGGCATCAGCCGCCACAACGGATTGAACCGCCGATCGAACAATGCCGCCATCGCCGGATCGTTTGCCACCTCGCCAAAAACCATGTTTCATCTTTTCTTTCGAAGATACTGGATCGGAACGATGACCGGGTCATCGATCCACTGTAGG
>JADGCV010000097.1 GCA_015228815.1 Magnetococcales bacterium
TTCGCTTGCCGACCAGCAGTAGGGGGCCTTGGCCCCCCAGAGGCACATGCCGTTGGTGGACCTCGTAAGGCGGATGAGCCTTACGGGACACTTTGAAACGCAATTCCTATTGAGCGGCGGGTAGAATCCTTTGCAGACGACTTAAATACGCGACGGGGTATTGTAAGTGGCAGAGTGGCCTTGCTGCCACGATCCACTGAGATTCAGCCCTTGTCGCTTCGATTCGTCCCTCCCAACCCACATGTAGCCTGCCACCCGCGCGTGCCTAAGGGTTTTGAATTCATAAACGCCAAGGCATATGCTACGCCCTCGCGAGGAAGGACCTCGCTATCAAAACGCCAGGGGGGCCAGACTTGCGTTACTTGTCATGTTTCTCGACACACTTCTATTCGATTGGCCTTGTAAAAACGGAAGAACGTGCGTTGAGTTTTGTGGGGAAGTCGCAACGCGGTGCCTTTGCCCGCCAAGTGTTGTGCACGGACGACACTTCTATTGCATACACGCTCAATGCGTTGCTAGGCTCTTAAAAGGATGCGCTCAAAACTCAAACGTCCACCTACGTTCTTGCGATTTTGCACTCTTTGGTCGAAAAATCAAAATAAATCGAGGCGCGCGGAGAATTCATAGTTAACAAGATTCGTGCCGTGGATGGGTGCTCCTTTGAAAAAAAAAAGTTGCGATTTTGCGCTTTCTGGACGTTCTGGCGCTTAAAATATTCGCAGTTAACGATTCCCGCGTGCAAAATTGCCAAAATTTCTCGGTGAAGGTCCTTATGATGTCCCAAACATGCCTGAATTTTTGGGGAACAAGATTCGTCCCGTGGATGGGTGCTCATTTGGAAAAAAAGCTGCGATTTTGCGCGTTTCGGTCGAAAAATCAAAACAGATCGAAAAGTTGTCGGTTTCCTACGAAACTTTGCAGATCCTCTAGATGTATTTTTATTGAGGTGCCTGCAAAAAATCAGCTCAAAATTCGATTTCTAGGTTGGTGTTTTGATGTCACGCTTTCTTTACTTTTTGGCGCGTAAAAAATTCATATTTAATCCGTCCCTCGTCGGAAAATTCTAATTTTTTGTGGGAGATGTTGTTTTTATGTCCCTAACATGACTGCAAAAAATCGCGGAAAAATTCAATCTCTAAGTCACTTTTTCGGGACTTTATGCCTGCAGGGAAATTTAACCCCTTTTTCTACAAAATTGGAAATGGCACATCAAGCATATATAGGGGGAGCACCTTGCTGGGGCATGGCTGGGCATGGCTGGGGGGCGCCCAGGCACTCCCCAACAGGCTGCTCCCCCCAAATCTGCCCCATTTTCATCAATTTGAGCTGCTTTCCTCAATTTTTTTTGATAAATTGGGATCTTTTTGATGAATTTGGGGGAGATTTGGTGGGAACGTGGGGGAAATCTTGCCGTTCTTGGCCTGGGCAGCCACAGGCCAAATCACGTCGGGAGGGGATTCGTGGGCAAAAATCTCCACGAGGCACGGGCCAAATCACGACGGGAGGGGATTCGTCGGCAAAATCCCCAGCGCGCTCCCGCGCCCTCGAAATTTTTGTCGTGGGCAAAAGCACGCGGGGGGCACGTGCTCGGGCCAAACGAGGGCGG